>NZ_QEQK01000008.1 GCF_003151135.1 Abyssibacter profundi | reverse complement strand
AGCGTGAGAACCCTTTTCAAGCAGCGCGCGCAGCGCCATCCTGTCGTCGGTCATCGTGTCCCTCTTTCGGTTGTCTAAGGTCGTCAAGAAACCTCAGATTACCGCGGGGCACGGTGGCCACTCTTACACCACGTCCGGGGACACGACCCGCGGGGGTTCGCGCATTTGCTCAAGCGCTGGCGTGCGGCGCGGAAGTTGTCGCAGCTCGAGCTGGCGCTAGCCGCCGGTGTGTCGCAGCGCCATGTGAGTTTTCTCGAGGTCGGTCGCGCCCAGCCAAGCCGGGACATGGTGATTCAGCTGGCCAACGCCTTGAGTCTGCCGCTACGGGAGCAAAACAGCCTGTTGGGAGCGGCTGGATTCGCGCCCGTTTATGGCGAGACGTCGCTGGATGATCCATCGATGGGCCCGATTCGCCAAGCGCTGGATATGCTGCTGCGCCACCAGGATCCGTTCCCTGCGACCGTGGCTGACCGTGCCTGGAATCTGCTGCAGGGCAATGCCGCCATGCACCGCTTGCTGGCCTTGGCCGGCGACGCCGAGGCGATGTGGGCCCGGGTTTGCCCCGAAGGACCGCGTAACGTCTTCAAGCTAACCTTGCACCCAGAGGGGATGCGGCCGTACATCGCCAACTGGACCGACGTAGCGGCTGAATTGATGTTAAGGACCCGCAGAGAGGCCGATGCAACCGGGCACGCGGCCCTGCATGCGCTGTTGGATGAAGTCAGCGCCTACCCGGGGGTCCGTAGCGAATGGCAGGTTGCCCAGTGGGCGCGCGACCCATCACCGGTGCTGCCGGTCACACTGTCCAAGGACGGCTTGGAACTGCGGCTGTTCACGATGATCTCCACGTTCGGGACGCCCCAGGACATCACCACCGACGAACTCCGCGTGGAATCGTATTTTCCGGCTGATCCGCACAGCGAGCAGGTGCTGCGCGATATGGCCCGGACTCAGGCATTGACGGCGTAGGGATACGCTGATGCCTTCGCACCCAGAGGCATCAGCGCCTGCCGCAAGTCAACAACAGGTTGGAGCCACCCTCCTGAGGGCTATCCGTCGCGTCTGCTAGCGCTGCCGGGCCGCGAACCCGGTGACCCGCTCACCCCGCGCGCCGCGTGAGAGGCGCCGAAGCCATAGGCCAAAGTCATCCAGCAGGCTGTAGATGGCCGGGAGGAACAGCAGGCTGACCACGGTTGAAAACGTCAGGCCGCCGATAATGGCGCGGGCCATCGGGAAGTAGGGTGGCCCGTCGCCGCCCACAGAGGCGGTGCCCACCGACAGGGGGATCAGCCCCAGCACGGTGGTACCTACCGTCATCAGAATGGGGCGCAGACGGTCCCGGGCACCTGTTGCAATGGCCTCATCCCGCGGCATGCCGCCCACACGCAGATTGCGGATGTGGTCGATCAGCACAATGCCGTTGTTCACCACAACGCCCATCAGGATCAGCATGCCAATCATGGCCATGAACTGGAACGTCGTGCCGGTGAGTGCAAAGAACCAAAACACTCCAATGAACGAGAACCCGATTCCCGTGATGATCGCAAAGGGCGCCAGAATCGATTCGAACATGGCCGCCATGACGAGGTAGATCAGAATCAATGCCAGCAACAGGTTGGTGACCATGGAGCCCATGTTCTCGTCCTGTTGGTTAAACGCGCGGCCGTAGCGCCAGTCGTAACCCGGTGGCATGCGGTACTGATCCATGAGCGGCGTCATGCGTTCGCGCAGCTCATCCGGCGTGACGTCATCCTGGGTGAATAGATTGACGCGCAGGCCCGTGCGACGATCCTGCCGGCGGATGGTGGCGGGCACGTCGCCGATGCTGAGTTCCGCAATCTGTCCCAACACAACGGAGCTGCCGTCGGCTGTGCGGATGGGCAGTAGGCGCAGCTGATCCAGGTTCAGCCGGTCAGCGCGGCGGAACTGTAGGAGCAGGTCGATTTCACCGGTGGCGGCCCGGTAGGGACGTAGCTCCACGCCGCGAATCGCGGTGGCGACACTCTCCGCGACCTGCTGGCTGGTCAGACCGACCTTACGCGCGCGATCGCGATCCACCCGGACCCGAACCTCCCAGCTGGAGGCGTCGGCCTCGACGCGGGCATCACGAATACCGCTCACACCCTCCAGCAGCCGGGCCACGCCCTCGGCGACCTCGTTCAGCCGCTCGGTGGATTCGCCGGTGATGAACAGTGAGAGCTGCTCACCGCCGCTGCGCTGCTCATTGAACGTTGGGTTGCCAATCGCAATCTTCGGCAGGCCCGCCATGATGGCGTTCTTCAGTTCCTCCACGGACTGGGTGCGTGCCTCGGCATCCTTGAGGATGATGGTCGATTCGGCCCGACCAAGGTCGTAAAAGCTGTAGACACTGTCGAACTCGAAGGCCTCCTTGTTTGCGAACAGGTAGGCTTCGATCTCGTCGACGGCGGCTTCGACCTTGTCCAGCGCGTACACACCGTTCACGTGATAGGGCAGGAACAGGCGCTCGGTATCGTTGCGCGGAAACATATCGGCCTTGACCAGCCCGCTGGCGAACAAGGGGATCACGCTGACGCCGACGCCCAGTGCGGTCACGATGGCCACCCAGCGGTGCCGCAGCGTCCAGGCAATCATCCTGGGATAACGACGCAAGATGGCCTGCATGATGCGGCCGCCCTGGTTCACGCGGCCTTGAATGCGCGATGCCAGCTGGGGGATCAGGGTGCGGGCAATCGCCAGCGATGCGGCCAGCGAGATGCAGATCGTAATGGCCACATGGCTCATGAACATCGACATCTCGTCTTTCTTGCCGAAGATGTTGGGTAGAAAGACGATGGCGGTGGTCAGCGTGCCAGCGGTTACTGCCAGCGCGACGGCGTCCACGCCGGCGATGGTGGCGCGTTGGGGATCGTTCGGGAAACGCTCGCGATTCGTGAACACGCTTTCCGTGACCACCACGGCGTTGTCGACCAGCATCCCGATGGAGAGCATCAGGCCCATCATCGACAGGATGTTGAGCGTGAAGCCGAGAAAATACATCGAGCCCAGCGTGATCAGAATCGAGAACGGCACCGATAAGGCCACGATGAGCGTCATGGGCCAGTCGCGCAGAAAGGCGTAGAGCACCAGAATCGAGAGCAGTGCGCCGACCAGCCCCGACATGAGCAGCTCGTTGAGCGAGTCCTTCACGCCGGCGGCCTGGTTGTCCATGGCATACAGCGTGATGCCCTGCATTTCGCGCAGGCCGCTGATCACGTCGATCTCCGCCAACACCGCGTCAGCCACTTCGACGAGGTTTGCCCCGTTCTCCTTAAAGATGTTCAAACCGATGGCGTATTTGCCATCCAGGTGCCGGCCACGGGTGCGAACCGGGTCGGTGTAGCGGACTTCGGCGATATCACCCAGGCGCAGCCCCCGTTCGCCGACGACCAACTGCTCGATCTCCTCCAGCGAGTTGAAGCGGGCATTGGGCTTGACGGTGAAACGACGACGACGCTCGGCGATCTCGCCCGCGGTGAATTCAAAGTTGGCGGCCCGTAAGTGTTCGGCGACCTGACGCAGGTCGACCTGGTGGGTGGCCACGCGATCCGCCGACAACTCGATGCGGACTTCCTTGGCCCAAACGCCGTACAGCTCGACGCGCGACACACCCTGAATCCGCTCGACCCGACGCCGCAGGTTGCGATTGAGCATGTCGTAGGCGTCAGCGAGATCCCGGTTGGCCGACACTCGCAGGACGAGAATCGGTTGGTCGCTGGCGTTGAACTTCTGAAAGCGAATGCGTTGCAGCTCATCCGGCAGGCTGTCGCGTATCGCGTCGATCTTGTCACGCGCCTCGACGCCCTTGATCCGCAGATCGGCCCCCCAGTCAAACTGGACAAAGACGCCGCCGCCGTCCTCACGTGATTCGGAGTTCATGCGCTTGACGCCGGACAGCGTGGACAAGGCTTCCTCAACCGGGCGCACGATGAGGCGCTCGACTTCCTCCGGGGTGGAGTTGCGGTACGGCAATTCCACGTAGATCCCGGGAAACTCCATCTCGGGCAGGAACTCCAGCGGCAACAACCGGGACGAGAGCGTCCCGATCACCGCCAGGCACACAAACACCATGGTGACGGTGACCGGGCGCCGTAGTGAGAGTTCGGTCAGACTCATGCGGTCGGCTCCGTCTGCGCAGGCCGGCGTTCCCGACTGACCAGGGAATACACCACCGGAATCACCACCAGCGTCAGCAGGGTGGAGACCATCAGCCCTCCGATGACTGTAATCGCCAGCGGGGCGCGAACCTCGGCGCCATCATCACCGCTGATCGCCAATGGGAGCAGGCCGAGTGCGGTTGTCAGCGTGGTCATCAGAATGGGGCGAAGTCGTGCCTGACCGGCTTCTCGAATGGCGACGCCGACCTCTCGGCCCTGCTCACGCAGGCGGTTGATGAGGTCGATCAACACGATGGCGTTGTTGACCACGATGCCGGCGAGCACGATCAGTCCGATCAGCGCCACGACGTTAATCTGTGTGCCCGTCAGGTACAGTCCGCCAAAGGCGCCGATCGCGGCCAGCGGGACGGAGAACAGGATCACAAACGGATGCACGAGTGACTCGAACTGCGAGGCCATGACCAGGTAGACCAGGAAGATGGCCAAACCCAGGGCCAGTTGCAGCGAACGGAAGCTCACCTCCATTTCTTCGCTCTGACCACCGATGTCGGTCGCAATGCCGCGTGGAACGAAAACCTGGCCCAAATGGGTCTGGAGCTCGTCGATGGCAGAGCCCAGGTCGCCGTAGGCCGTGTCCATGCTCAGCACCACCACACGCTGCTGGGCGGTGCGACGAATTTCCGCCGGGCCACGGTCCAGTTCGATTCGGGCGACGGTTTCCAGCGGAACAGGGTGGGCAGATTCGGGGTTAATGGTCAGACGCTTGAGGTCCTCATAGCTGGTCTGATCGGCCTGCTTGCCACGCACGACCACATCGATCTCGCGGTCCGAGACGCGGTAGCGGGTGGCGACATCACCCTGGACCAGCGTCACGACCCGGCTGGCCAGATCCGCGACCTGTAGGCCCAGCGCCGCGGCGCGCTCCTGTTCGAAGACTACCCGCACTTCCGGCTGGCCGCGTTCGGCGCTGGATTCCACGTCCACAAACCGGTCGGATTGCTCCAGCCGAGCCTGCAACGCCGATGCAATCCGCTCCAGTGCGGCGAGGTCGTAGCCCGCGATCTCCACCTCCAGCGCTTTTTCAAGACTGAATAGGGTGGGGGTCTCAAAGCGGTACTCCAGGCCTGGTGTTCGCTCGATGAAGCGTCGAACGCGCTGGCGGAGTGCCGATTCGTCGGCACCCGGTGCCAGGGCGAAGCTGATCGTGGCCACATTCTCGCCACCCAACTCCGGATTGGAGTCCAGTCGGTTGCCGGTTCCGGCGACACCGTAGACCGCACGGACTGCGGGGTCATCGGCGAAGGCGGCCTGAACACGGCGGACAAACCGGTCCGAGGATTCCAGCGGCGTCCCCGCTGGCAACTTGGCGGCCAGGCTGAACTCGCCTTGGTCCATGGGGGGGATTAGCTCCACACCTAGCTGGCCTGCAAGCCAGAGGCTGCCCCCAAATGCGGATGCGGCCACGAGCAACACGACGGCGCGGGCACCGAGAGCGATATCCAGCAAGCGCGCATAGGCGGCGGCGACGGCTCGGAAACCGGCCGACCAGGCCGCGGCCAACGGTCGCAGCATCAGGGCCAGCATGCGGGCTGCCAGGGTGAACAGCAGCACCGGGATGCGCAGCAGCCATGTCAGCAACCACTCGAGCGCGCGCAGTGCGCCGTACAGCCAGCGCTTGCCGCGGGGCTGATCCCCCAAGGGCTGGCGCGGCTGAATCTCGATGGGGCGACTGCCGCGAGCGGCCAGGGTGGGGATGACCGTGAGCGAGACCGCCAGCGACACCAAGAGCGCAAAGGTCACCACCAGCGCCTGGTCGGCAAACAGCTGGCCGGCGATGCCTTGCACGAACACCATGGGAAAGAACACGGCTACGGTGGTCAGCGTTGACGCGACAATGGCGCCGGAGACCTCGCCCGCACCATGGACCGCGGCGTCGATGAGCGTGTCGCCCGCTTCCCTGCGTCGCGCAATGTTTTCCAACACCACGATGGCATTGTCGACCAGCAAACCGATGGCCAGGGCCATGCCGCCCAGTGACATGATGTTTAGCGATAAGCCCGCAAACCGCATGGGCATGAAGGTGACGATGACGGAAATCGGGATCGCCAGCGCAATGATCAATGTCGGCCGGGCTTCGCGCAGGAACAGGAACAGCACCAGCACCGCCAGCAGGGCGCCATACAGCCCGGCCTGGGTCACACCGCTAATCGCGCTCTGGATGAAGACGGATTGGTCGTAGAGGCTGGTCAGTGTCAGGCCATCCGGCAGGACGTCATTGAGTTGTTGGACCCGAGCCAGCACCGCCTGGGCAGCGGCGACGGTATTGGCGTCGCCTTCCTTGTAGACCGCCACCTCCACGGCTTCGCGTCCGCCCACTCGGATAATGGCTTCACGCTCCTTGTGTCCGGCGACCACCGTGGCCACGTCCTCTACATAAATCGGCCGGCCGTCGATACTGGTCAGAATGGTGCGCCGGATGTCCTGCAGGGAATTGAACTGATTCAGCGTGCGGACCAGATAGGCCGCGCTCCCGTCTTCCACACGCCCGCCCGACAGATTGACGTTTTCTGCGTTCAAGCGCTCGGCGATCTGAGCCGGCGTCAGCCGCAGCTGGGCGACCTTGTCGATGTCTAGAAGAATCTGGATTTCATCTTCCAGCCCGCCGGAAATCTTGACAGCGGCGACGCCGATCACCGATTCCAATGGACGTTGAACCTGGTCCTCCGCAGCGCGTCGCAGACGCTTGAGGTCATCGACCGTCGGGTCGCTACCCTCGGGCAGCGACAATGCCAGCCGCACGATGGGGTCTTCAGACGGGTCAAAGCGCAGTACCAGCGGCCGGGATGCCTCATCGGGTAGTTCCAGGGCATCCAGGCGTTCGCGGACATCGAGCACGGCGAAATCCATTTCCGTGCCCCAGGCAAACTCCAGCACCACGTCTGACTGGCCAGCGCGCGACACCGAGCGGACTTCGCGCAGGTTCTTGACGATGCCCAGCGCTTCCTCGACCGGCTTGGACAGCAAGGTCTCCACTTCGGCGGGCGCTGCACCGACGTAGTCCGTGCGCACGGTCAGCGTCGGATAGTTCAGGTCGGGCAGCAGGGTGACTTCCAGCCGGGCCAGCGATACGAGTCCGAACAGGGCCACGGCAATGGTCATCATCAGCACGGCGATGGGCCGGCTGACGGCGGTGCGGATGTAGCCCATGCTCAGCCCTGACCGTCGTCGGTGGTCGACATCTGCTCATCGTCCTCATCGGGTTGTCCGACAATCTCGACCGGGGTGTCGTCACGGAGTGCCGCCTGGCCGGTGACCACGACGGTGTCGCCGGCACTCACGCCGGATTCGATTTGGACGCGTCCGGCCTCTTCAAAGCCGACAACCACGTCCCGGCGCAATGCCTGTCCACCGACGACGACAAACACCGCATCGCGGGCATCCTCGGTGATGACCGCGTCAGCCGGCACCAGAACTGCGTTGTCGCGGCTGTCGTAGAGAATGCGTACGCGCCCGAACATGCCGGGCTGGAGCCGCTGGCCGGCTGGTTGCATTTGCACGGTGACCTTGACCGTCCCGGTCTCGGGGTTCACCACGGGGCTGATGCGGTCGATCTCGCCCGCAAACTCCTCGTCCGGCCAGGCATCGAAACTCAACATGGCCGTTTGCCCGGCGGCCAGTTGGTGAATCTCACGCTCCGGCACATGAAAGACGGCCAGCAGCGGGTCAAACTGGGTAACGTGAAACGCCGGGCTGTTTGCCGCGACCAGGTTGCCGACCTTGACGTAGCGGGCAGAGACGAGGCCGTCGATTGGTGAGCGGATGGTGGAATGCTCCAACGCCAGCTGGGCCAGATCGTAGGCCGCTCGGGCCGATTCCAGCTCGAAACGGGTGCGATCAAACACTTCACGGCTGATGAGATTCTCACGGAAGATCGCCTTGTTCCGCTCATGGTCGGCGCGCAGCCGTTCCAGCTCGGCCTTGGCCTGCCGCAACTCCAAAGCGCGCTGGTCGGTATCCAGTCGGGCCAGCGCGTCACCGGCTTCGACGGCATCGCCTTCTTCGACCAGCAGGGTCTCGACGATCCCGCCCACGCGCGCAACCACATCGGATTCGGCCTCGGCCTCCAGCGTCGCACTGCCTCGCCATGCGGCGGAGATGGTTCCGAGCTCGGCGGTGGCGACCTCAACCGGAACAGCAGGCTCTTCGGGGGCATCCTCGCCATCGTGATCGTCTTCCGGTGCCGGTGCGCCGCAGGCACCGAGCAGCGATAGCGTGAAGACGACAACCACAGGCCATCCGGTCAATCGAGACATGTTGTTTTGCTCCCTTGCCTGTCCGCGCAGGCGCTATTGAGGTGATGGTCGCCGACCACCGCGTGCGACCGATGTCCGATTGGCTTCAAGCCCCGTGCCAGTCACGGACATACGTTAATGCATTGATAATAAAAGAAATATGAACGCTGCCTGACGCGATGCATGGCGGCAGTTGGCGAAACTGGCAGTATTTTCGTCAATTAAACCGGTCGTTCCCGTTAAGGGCAGCGCTGGATAGTTTGAAGATGTCCAAGACCCTGGAAGGGTCGCAACAGATCATGCGGGCGTGGGGTTCGGCGTTATTGCCGTTGGCGACGCAGCCGCTCCGTCAGGGCTTGACGGGCTTCGGCCAAGATGGATTCGCGATCGACCAAGGACAGGACATCGTTGACCGCTCGTTTTGGTCCGCCAGGGCCCCAACTGCGGCCGTTGACAAAATAACGGGTAGCGACCTGGCCGATGACATAGGTGGCATACCAGGCCACCGAGCCCTGCGCCAGGGCCGTGACCGTGACGGACAGGCCTGCGCTTAGTGTCTTGAGCAGGCTGGAGGCGGCGTGCACGGCCCAGACTGCGCCCATGAGCGCGGCCAGCTGCAGGCTGATGACCCCGACCAGGCGTCCAGCCTCATGACGGGTGACGGGCAGGCCGTAGATGCGCCCGAGGTGAAACACCAGGCTGACATCCAGTGCCGCCGCCGCAGCCAGGTCGGTCAGCGGGACCGGGTTGATGGCCACGGCCAGCCCCTTGCCAAGGCAGTACCCTCGAATGACGCGTTGGGCTGCCGTAGAGCGAATATCGGCGACGCGCGCCGCCACGGTATCCGAGACTTCGCTGGCATAGAGGCCGGCGTTGAGGGCGGACAACAGCAGTCCCTCGCGCTCCAGGATCTCGGATACGCGCGCGGCCACTTCAGCGACGTCGGGTGCGCGGGGGCGGGTGGACTCGGTTTCCTCGCCGTTGGCATCGATTCGCACCACGGTTTCGGGTCTCGGGTCCGCCGCCGCAGACAGTACGTGTTCCGGTTGCAGCAGTGTCGCCGTGCGCTCGCGCAAGCGGTCGAGCAGGCGCGCACGCTCTGCCTGATGGTAGCGGTCGGCCTTGTTCAGTATCAGAAGCAGTGGCCGATGCGTGGCGGCCAGTTGCGCCAGCGCGGCGTACTCGAGTTGTGTGAGGTCGGCGTCGCAGACGAACAACACCAGATCGGCACGGCGCGCGACCTGTGCAGCCAGGCGCTCGCGTCCCTGGCCGTCGATCTCGTCGATGCCCGGCGTGTCGAACACCCGGACGGCGCTATCTCCCAGCCGCGTCCACTGGTCCGTGTCCGCACGCTGGGTGACACCATGCAGCGGGCCGGTGGCGAAGACATTGCGGGCGAGCAATGCATTGAGCAGCGATGACTTGCCCACGCTGACGCGACCAAATACGGCGACATGGAGTTCGTTTCCCTCCAGTTTTTGCCAAAGGGTTTGAAGATCGCTGTACTCGGCCTGTAAGGCCTCACGCACGCTGGACGGGGTGTCGGCATCGTCGATGAGGTCGCGCAGGCTGTCGCGGACCGCATCAAGTGCCTGCTGGGCGGCGTCGTCGGCGGGTTTCATTCTTCGGAATCTGGGCGGTTCCGGCGCAGCGCGAGCCGCGCGATGCGGCGAGCCGCGACCGACAAGTCATCATCCAGACGTTCGGCCAAACCTTCAGACACGGCGCCAGGGCTGAGTGAGCCTGAGTTGCGCAGCGAATCGGCCAGCGCATGTCCGAAGGCATCGAATAGCAGGCCATAGGCCACGGCATGGACCAGTCCGCCTGTCACGGTGCCCAGTCCGGGAAAGGCCTTGAGTGCGTTGCCTGCGACCGCGAGCACCAATGCCGAGGATTTGCGTGATGTGCCGCCGGCGTCGCGGAGCACGGCTTCGATATCGACCTCGCGCACGCGCACGTCGTGCAGGCGACAAAGCGCACGCACCAGCCGGGTGCCAATGGCGCCCTGAATGACCAGATCCGAGCCCGGCGAGAGCGCAGCCAGTGCGCCGACGACCGCCGCCCGCGTGTGGGTGGCGATGATGCGTTCGCCGGCCCGGCGTTGATGACTGCGCTGGGCGTCGTCCAGCGCATCACCGGCCAGCTGAAACACCGCGGAATCGCGCAGTTCGGTCAGGGCGGCGGGATCCCGGCTCAGGCTGCGCTCGATGGCGAGTTTCAGCGGTTTGATCCGAGGCCGCCGCGGTCTCAGTTCCTCACGCTCGGCGCCGTCATGTTCAATCCGGGTGATCGGTTCCAGGCCACCCGCTGTAATACCCACGACTTGTGGGCGACTCCCACGCGGGAACCGTTCGGCAATCTGCTGGCGGATGGCCTCCAGTTCATCTTCCCGGAACTGATCCGCCTTGTTGACCGCGAGCACCATGGGCTTGCCGAATACCACCAGCCGATCGATTTGCAACCATTCCGACTGGGTCAAATCGCCATCGCAGAGATAAATCACCAAATGCGCACGAATGGCCTCTTCCGTCGCCAGTCGGGTCTCTTCGCTGTCGTGTGAAAAGCCAGGTGCATCGACCAGTTCCAATGCGTCTTCACCGGCTGTTTGCCACGAATACCGCTGACACTGCCGGGTAGTTCCGGCAAGCACGTCCACCTGCGCGCTTGCCTCTGGCACCAGCGCGCGAATCACGCTGCTTTTCCCGCTGCTGGTCTCGCCGAACAATGCGATGTGCACCCGACCGCTTTGGCGGCGGGCTTCCAGTTCTTCGAGTTCGGACAGGGCGCGCGACACATCCACGCCCGCATCGGCCTGAGCGCGTACGGCCGCGCGCAAGCTGGGTTCATCGAGTACCCGTTGACGGGACCGCTGGCGTATCGGTAGCAGCCACCACGCAATGAACCCAAGCGCGATGAGCAGGAATCCACCCAGCAAACCGTGGAGCAACCAGGGAAGCCAGGGTGAGATGGCTGCGGCGCGCTCATAAAGGTCCACCAGCCCGTCAAGTGCATTGATCAGCGTGGCGAGCAAAAAGAGCAGTGCACACAGCAGGCCGAGACCGAACAGTGGGCGAATTGATTTGCGCTGTGTTGTACCCATTAAGGCGATGTTAGCTTAGCGGTGGACTGGATGGCCGCCGGGGGAATCCAACTCTGCAATTCCCCCGAATATGTGTAACGGGCTGTCACATGACTGCGGTAGTCTGCGGTCGCGTCTTTGTCTCGGCGCGTCGCGCATGGATGAACAGACAAACGTTATTAGGTAAAGGGAGATCAACGATGCAGATCAAGTCAGGAACGGTTCAGCACGCTTTGATGGCGGTCATGGCAGGTGCGAGCCTGCTGGTCTCGGGTGTGGCATCTGCCGAGTGGTATGTGGGCGCGAGGGCGGGTCTCTCGATTGTCGACAAGGGCAGCGATGCGACCACCACGGAATTGCGGGCCATGGGCGAGCCCAATGTAACCGCTGATGTGGACGATTCGGACACCGCAGCGACGCTTTACGGCGGCTACAAGATCGACGGAGTCATTGCGATTGAGGCGAGCCTGTACACGCTGGGGTCGCATGATACGTCCGTCAGCGGAACGACGACTGATGCCGATGCCCTGGCCGTGAAGACTGCGGCGGTGCAGCCGCGCTCGGGTGACGGCATCAGCCTGGCTGGCGTGATCTTCACCGACCCGGTCTACGGGTTTGAAGGCCGACTGCGCATGGGTGTCGCTTACTGGCAGTCGGAATTCGAAACCACCACCTCGTCGGGCACGCGCAGCTTTGATGACGATGGCTTCGACCCCATGGCGGGCGTCGGGCTCTGGTACACGGGGTTCGGCCGGGTCAAGCTGGGCGGCGATTTGGACTTTTACGTCATTAACAACGACCCGGTTTACCTGCTCACGGCAGGTGTCGAGTTCCAGCCCTAACGCGCTGCATGACTGATCATCGCCCGGTCGCCGTTTTTGGTGCGACCGGGCAGGTGGGGCGAGCGGTCGCAGATGCACTGCACGCCGCGGGTGTGCCCGTGCGGGGCCTCGTGCGGGCGGCGCCGCCGTGGCGGCCCAGCTGGCCATGCCATGTTGTGGCCGATTGGAACGCGCCGTCACTGGAGCCCGCACTGCAGGGTTGCCGCGCGGCCTTCAGCATGGTTCCGCTGGCACCCAATGCCATCGAGCTTGGCCGTCGACAGCTTGCCGCGCTTGTAGCGGCCGGCGTGGACCATGTGGTCCGCCTCTCCGTTTTGCAAGGCGTCATCGACGCCGGCCTGCGCCTAGGACGCCTCCATGGGGCGCTGGATGCCGATTTTCGTGGCTGTGGGCTGTCGGGAACGGTGTTGCAGCCGGACTCGTTCATGCAAAACCTGCTTGGGGCCGCGCCAGCCATCCGGGCGGGTACGCTACAGGACGCCACCGGCCAGGGTGCGATGGGGTGGATCGATGCCGCGGACATTGCCGCGGTGGCCGCGCATCTGCTGGCGCTGCCGACGCCGCCGGGGGTGCGGGCCATTGATTTGACGGGCCCGGAACTGCTCACCCACGGCGAGGTGGCAGATCGGCTGAGCCGGTGGCTGGGCCAGCCAGTGGTTTACGAGGATTTATCCCCGGAAGCGCTGGGGGTGCAGCTCCAAGGCTATGGCTTGCCAGCATTTCTGGTTGAGATCTTCTGCGAGCTTGCAGCGTGGACGCGAGAGACGCGCGACACGCGTCAGCCCAGCGGAGCTGTGGAGCAGGTGCTGGGTCGACCTCCTCGCCGACTCGAGGCCTTTCTGGCCGCGCACCCGGATGCATTCCCCGCCGCAGCAACCCAATAATTCAGACGGAGACGACGATGCGTGTGCTGATTCGCGTTCGCTATGGTGAGTGCGACGCCCAGGGGGTGTTGTTCAATGCCCGTTACATGGATCTGGTGGATGTCGCTTTTACGGAGTTCGAGCGCGTCGTCTGGGGTGGTCATGCGGTGCTGCTCGACGCCGGTTTGGACACCCAGGTGGTCTCCATGAAGATCGACTGGACCGCGCCTGCCCGATTTGATGATGTGCTAGATCTCGAACTGTCGGTGGATCGGATTGGCCGCACATCGATGACCCTGCGCGCCGAATTTCGACAGTTCGGTGATGACTCCTCGCTGGCAACGGCTCTGGTCACCTACGTGCTGATCCATTCAGACGAGGGGGGCAAAACACCGATTCCATCCTGGTTGCGCCAAGCCTTAGACCGGGGGGCGCAAGATGTTTGTATTGACCTCGCCGGCACGGAATCGGATGTCGCATGAATCTGGCATTCACCATCGTTGATGTATTCACCGCTACAGCCTACGCGGGCAATCCGCTGGCCATCGTCCACGAGGCAGCGGAGCAGCCACTGCAACTGACCACGGATCAGATGCAGACCATTGCCCGGCAAATGAACCTCAGCGAAACCATATTCATCACGGCCTGGGACTGGGCGGCGTCGCGCTTTGCAGTCCGGATCTTCACGCCAAGCAAGGAGCTGCCTTTTGCGGGCCATCCCAGCATCGGTGCCGCTGCGTGGCTGGCCGGACGAGGGCAGGGCACCGACCGGCAGATCGAGCTCAAGGAAGCCGTGGGCCGCATTGTCTGCGAGGCGGGTTGGCAGGATGGCCGTGGCCACGCTGCGCTGACCCCGGTGGCCTTGCCGCAGCCACAGCCCGTGACCGGGCCCGCGTCCGCTGAAATGGCTGCTGACCTGCAGGTGCCGCACCAGACGGTCGTCGGCGATGTGGAGGTCTGGTCGGCCGGGCTGGCCGTGCATTTTCTTGAGCTGCAAACAACGGCCCTGGTCGCCGGTATCCGGCCGCCCGCGATCAACGGACGATTACAGGCGATTGATCTGGCCTGCTTTGCCTTTGGCCCCGGACCAGACGAGGTCACGACGCGCGTTTTTCCGTTGGCAGCGGGCATTACGGAAGATCCAGCGACAGGTGCGGCCGCAGTGGCGCTGGCGGGCCGAATCGCCTCCAAGGTGCTTGCGGGGCGCGACGAAGCGTTGATCCGGGTGCGACAGGGCGCCGAAATGGGGCGCCCGTCTGAACTTCGATTGCACCTGCATGGCGACAATGGCGTGCTCAAAGCGGTGCGGCTGTCTGGCGATGTCATCAGTGTGGCGCAGGGGCAGTTGCTTCATCTGCCCTAGGCCATCGACGCTTAAAGAAAAGGCGGTTCCGAGACCGGAACCGCCCAAGGTGCGGAGGAGACGAATGTCGGTCCGCCGACCGACGTCATCAGTAGATTCACATTGCGTGCCAACTTTGACCCTGGGGGCTTAGTGCTGCTGCCGGGCGCTGCGGGCCGCGCGGGCCTCGGCGCGCAGGCGCCGAAAGCGACGTTCACGCAGGATGCCTCGGACTCGGGCCGCGAGCCAGGTACAGAGCAGCACCAGGGCAATGATCAGAGCGAGGCGTAGCTCGTTGCGAAGTAGTTCGTCTATCGCTCGGGTGACGACACCGACAATCCACGCGCCGGCCGTGCCATAGAGCAGCGCCCAGGCCAGCGACGAGATGAGGTTGAAGCAGAAGAAGCGCAGCCGCGAAATCCCCACCAAGCCCAGCGCAAAGGGCACGACCGTGCGCATGCCGATGGCGAAACGAAACCCCAGCATAGTGATGTCTTGGTGCCGGAGCACAAACCCGCGCACCCGCATGGCGCGTCGCGCAAAAGCGGGGTGGGATTCCAGCCAGCGTGGTCCCACGAGTCGGCCGGCGTAAAACCACAGGTGGTCACCCAACATGGCGCCAACCCATGCAGCGAGGATGACGTCCCGGAGCGGAAAGTAACCACTCTGCGACAGGAAGACGGCCAGCAGCAACGCGGCTTCGCCCTCGAAAATCGTACCGAAAACAACGGCAAAGATGCCGTATTCGGAAACAGCCGCTTCCATGGTCTGTCTATTCTGCGCGACGGGGGGCTGAGCCTAGCCCAGTTCGCGTAATCGCAGCGCGAAGTTGCGGGTTACCACCGCGCCTGCTCCCAGCGGTCCGGGTTGGCCCAGAACCGCGGGTTCAGCCAGTCGGGGCGGGGTTTGTAGTCGGCGATGTCGAACGCCCAAACGCCGTGATGCGGACCTCTGGCGACCGGCCGTAGGCCCAGCGAGACCAGTGCCGATTCAAAACTGGCTGACTGTTGGAGCAATACGAACAGCTGTGCAGCGCCCAGGTCGCGCCACCAGGCCAGTTCGGAGGACGCCGGGCGATCACGGCGTGCATCCATCACGGCTAATGGCCAGCGATTGTCTGCACGCGTTTCCTCCCAGACTAGGCCCTCGGTCTTTGCTGCAATCTGCTGCGGTAGCGGGTCCTCCGCATCACCCAACCACCGTGCCTGGAGTGGTTGGCCCGGCTGGGTGAGCGGGGCGATCAGCTGGGTCAGCATGCGGGTGCATTCATCGCTCATGCGCGCCATCTTCCAAGAGGCAAGACCAGGACACAATAAAAAGCCCCCGGCCGTTCTTCGACGACCGGGGGCTGTAGAACGCGCGACCGCTTACTCGAGAATCTTCAGCTCGACGCGGCGGTTGAGTTCACGTCCTTCTGCCGTGTCGTTCGGCGCCACGGGCTCGGCTTCACCATAGCCCTTGACTTCCATGCGACTGGCGTCGACTCCGCGTTCGCTCAGATAGGTCTTAACCGATTCTGCGCGCCGCTGTGACAGCTTCTGGTTGTAGGCATTCGAGCCGAGGCTGTCGGTGTGGCCGCCGATTTCGACATTGACGGATTCGATCGACAGCAGGGCATCGCCCACCGTGTCCAGAATCGCCTTGGCGTTCGGGGTCAGACGGGCCGAATCGAGATCGAAGTTGACGCCGCGCAGAATGACCGCCTGGGTCACGGCACAGCCGTCGGCATCGACCTGATCACCCGGCTGCGGGATGCGGCAGTCGTTGGTCAGGGCACAGCCATCGGCCAGTACTTCGGCACCTGCCGGGGTGTTGGGGCACTGGTCCATCTGGTTCAGCACGCCGTCGTTGTCGCCGTCCAGGGAGCAGCCCTTGGCATCGACAGGCTGACCCGCCGGGGTGTTCGGGCACTGATCCGAACCATCCAGCACGCCGTCGCCATCGGAGTCACGTTCACAGCCGCGTGAATCCACCTTGACACCGCGCGCGGTGCCCGGGCAGGCGTCGGCATCGTCGTTGACGCCGTCATTGTCGGAGTCCTGGACAACCGGCACCAAGGCGGCCTCTTCGGCTTCCTTCTCGGCGGCCAGCGTCGCCGGCGACTTGCCGATGGTCACATGCAGGCCCAGGGCGGCAACGGCTTCGTAGAAACCGTCCTTGCCGGTATCGCCCGCATCACGACGGTTGTGCGAGTCGTAGCGATACATGGCCTGGCCGCGCACATAGACGCGGTCGGAGAAGATCGGATAGATCGCGCCGATACCGATGTCGCCAACCGTGCTTTCATAGTTGGCGGGACCACCGGCAGCAGGGTGCATCTCCGTGGTGCCGTGGCTGACGCCGATGATGCCGAAGAACGGCAGTTCGTTCCGGTTCGGGAAGAGCAGGAATGACGCACCAAATCCCTTGAGCTCCGCTGGCTCGGTCATGGAGGTGTCTTCGTAATCGGCTTCGCTCAGCCAGCCGGTCAGCTCGAAGTTCAGACCGCTGGTCAGGGGCTTACCGACCGACAGCACGCCGCCGACGGCATCATCCAGTTGGCGGTTATCGTCCACGGCGGTGAACATCGCCATCGGCGCGACATAAAAGCGCTTGTCCTGCTCTTGCGCGTGTGCAGTAGCAGTCACGCCGGCTAGCAGTGCGGCCCCGCAAGTGGTGGCCACGAGACGACTGATCATTCGATTTCCCCCGTTTCGGATGTTATTCACGTCTTTGTCCCTCACGTATCTTTGACTGATCCATCAGCCAGGCAGAAGCGTAGTGTGCGACATTTGAACCCGAATTGTTAACACGCAGTTCACGCGGTCGCAACTGCGCCCGGAGTGGTTCAAAGCCTTGTGATGACGCGCTTCGGCGCCTTGTGTATCCTTCCGCGCCCTTTTCGGAAACCCGGCAGTTGACCGGTGCCCATGGAACCCAATCAGATTTCTCAGGAGATCACGGCCCTGAAGGCGCGCTTCGACGCTCTTCGGGGCTATCTTTGACGCAGCCACCAAGCGTGAGCGCCTCGATGAGGTGTTGGCTGAACTGGGGCAGCCTGATGTCTGGAACGAACCCGACCGGGCACAGGAACTCGGCAAGGAGAAAGCTCGGCTCGAAGCCACGCTGGAGCCGCTCGAGCAGTCCTTGAACGGGCTGGATGACGCGCAGGAGCTGCTGGAGCTCGCCGCGGACGAGCAGGACACCGAGGTGCTTGCGCAGATCGAAGCCGATGTGGCGCGCTTCGCCCGGGCCGCCGAAACACTTGAGTTCCAGCGAATGTTCGACGGTGAATTGGACGAGTCCAATGCCTTCGTTGATATCCAGGCGGGTTCCGGTGGCACGGAGGCCCAGGATTGGGCGGAAATGCTGTTGCGCATGTACCTGCGCTGGTGCGAGCGACGCGGCTTTGAAACCGAGCTGTTGGAATGTTCGGCGGGCGAAGTCGCCGGCATCAAGAGCGCGTCGGTCCGTGTATCCGGCGCCTATGTCTACGGCTGGCTGCGGACCGAGACCGGCGTGCATCGCCTGGTGCGCAAGTCTCCCTTCGATTCCGGCGCGCGCCGACATACCTCCTTTGCCTCGGTGTTCGTCTCGCCCGAAATTGACGATTCGGTCGACATCGAGATTAATCCCGCCGATCTGCGCATCGACGTTTATCGCGCCAGCGGTGCGGGTGGCCAGCATGTGAACCGGACTGAGTCGGCCGTGCGCATCACCCATGGGCCCAGCGGCGTGGTGGTTCAATGCCAGAGCGAGCGCTCCCAGCATCAGAACAAGGATCGGGCGATGAAACAGCTCAGTGCCAAGCTGTATGAGCTGGAAATGCAGAAGCGCCGCGAGGATGCCCAGACGCTGGAGGACAGCAAGTCCGATATCGGCTGGGGCAGCCAGATCCGTTCGTACGTCCTGGATCAGTCACGCATCAAGGATTTGCGGACGCATGTCGAGGTTGGCAACACCCAGGCGGTCCTGGATGGTGACCTTGATCCCTTTATTGAGGCGTCGCTGAAGCAGGGCGTGTAACCCAGAATCTACCCGAGTCTCTCGGGCCCAAACGAAGCTGTCATGACTGATTCCAAAGAAGCGAACGTCGACCTCGTCGAGGACGAGAACAAGCTCATCGCGCAGCGACGCGAAAAGCTGGCGACCCTGCGAGAAGGACAGGCGCCTGCCTTTCCAAACGATTTCCGACGCGATGCCCTGGCCGCGGATGTCCAGGGCCTGTACGGCACGCAGGATGCCGAGGCGCTTGAGCAGTTGGCCGAGCCCGTGGCCGTGGCGGGTCGAATCATGAGCCGACGCGTCATGGGCAAGGCGAGCTTTGTCGACATCCAGGACAGTTCCGGGCGCATCCAGCTGTTCGTTCGCAAGAATGATCTGCCCGAAGGCGTTTATGACGCGTTCAAGGGCTGGGATATCGGCGATGTGGTGGGTGCGACGGGCAAGGTCTTTAAGACCAAGGCCGGAGAGCTGTCGGTGTGGTGTAACTCGCTGCGTTTGCTCACCAAGTCATTGCGGCCGCTGCCCGAGAAGTGGGCGGGGCTGACGGATACGCAGACGCGCTATCGCCAGCGCTATGTCGACCTCATCGTCAACCCGGACGTGCGCGAGGTGTTTCGCAAGCGCGCGGCCATTGTCCGGTTCATTCGGCATTTTCTCGACAGCCTCGGCTACCAGGAAGTCGAGACGCCGATGATGCAACCGTTGCCGGGTGGTGCTGCAGCCAAGCCGTTTGTGACGCACTACAACGCGCTGGGCAGCGATTTTTATCTGCGCATTGCCCCCGAGCTCTATCTGAAGCGCTTGGTGGTTGGCGGCATTGAGCGGGTCTACGAAATCAACCGGAATTTCCGCAACGAAGGTGTCTCCACCCGGCACAATCCGGAATTCACCATGCTGGAGTTTTATCAGGCCTATGCGGACTATCGCGATCTGATGGACCTGACCGAAACCTTGCTGCGTGATCTGGCCTTGTCCGTGAACGGTGACAGCGTGGTGACCTACCAGGGCGAGCAGTATGACCTGGGGCAACCATTTGCCCGGCTGACCATGCGCGAATCGCTGCTGGCCTACAACGATGACCTGGATGCCGACCGGCTCGAGGACACCGATTATCTGCGTGCTCAATTGGAACAGCGGGGGGTGGCCGTGCCCAAGGATGCCGGATTCGGCAAGCTGCAGACGGAGCTGTTCGAGGCCACGGTCGAGGACCGGCTGATGCAGCCGACCTTCATCACCGAGTACCCCACCGAGGTGTCGCCATTGGCACGCCGCAGTGACGCCAACCCGCATGTCACCGACCGATTCGAGTTCTTCCTGGCGGGGCGTGAACTGGCCAACGGCTTTTCCGAGCTCAACGACCCGGAGGATCAGGCCGAACGTTTCAAGGCCCAGGTGGCGGCCAAGGCCGGCGGGGACGATGAAGCCATGGCCTACGATGCGGATTACATCCGCGCTCTGGAATACGGCCTACCTCCGACCGCTGGCGAGGGCATCGGCATCGATCGGCTCGTGATGTTTCTGACCGATTCGCCATCGATTCGTGACGTCCTGCTGTTTCCCCAGCTGCGCCAGGTGCAGGACAGTTAGACGCTGGTTTGTGGTCACGCCTGCGTCAGAGGCGGCCCTTTACAGCACATCGGGGTTACACTGCCGGCTTCGGGGCGCGTGGCCCGCGACCGCTGCTTGTGCTGCCATGCAGTTCAAGGCCGGCTGCGAGTGGCCGATCCACCGATACGGCCCGCTCCGGTTGCATTCCGGAGCCAGGGCGCCGTCCCCACCGATTTCCTGACACCAAGAGACTGATTTCATGCCTCAATACACTCCGCCGCTGCGCGACATGCAGTTCGTGCTGCACGAGATGCTTAACGTCGAAGCCGAGCTGGCCAAGCTGCCTCAGCATGAGGATATCGATGCCGAGACCATCGATGCCGTGCTGGAAGAGGGCGGTAAATTCTGCTCCGAGATTCTCCAGCCGCTGAACGCTGTCGGCGACCGCGAAGGCTGCAAGCTGGACGCGGACGGCAACGTGACAACGCCCACGGGCTTCAAGGACGCCTACAAGCAGTATGTGGAGGCGGGCTGGCCGTCGCTGGCTGCCGATGTGGATTACGGCGGCCAGGGTCTGCCGCATTTGCTGTCCAGCGCCTTCATGGAGATGATCAATTCCTCCAACCAGGCCTGGGGCATGTATCCGGGGCTGTCGCACGGTGCCTACACGGCACTGCTGGCATTCGGCACCGATGCACAGAAAGACCTGTACCTGCCCAAGCTGGTGTCTGGCGAGTGGACGGGCACGATGTGCCTGACCGAGCCGCATTGCGGCACGGATCTGGGCATTTTGAAGACCAAGGCCGAAGAGCAGGCTGATGGGTCCTACGCCGTATCCGGTACCAAGATCTTCATCTCGGCCGGTGAGCACGACATGGCGGACAACATCGTCCACCTGGTGCTGGCGCGTCTTCCGGATGCGCCCGAGGGCACCAAGGGCATTTCGCTGTTCGTGGTGCCGAAATTCGTTCCTGATGCGGACGGCAACCCCGGTGAGCGGAACGGCGTGAAGTGCGGCTCGCTGGAACACAAGATGGGCATTCACGGCAATGCCACCGCGGTGCTGAACTTTGACGCCGCCCGTGGCTGGATGGTCGGTGAGCCGAACAAGGGCCTGAAGGCCATGTTCGTCATGATGAATGGTGCACGTCTGGGTGTGGGAATGCAGTCGCTGGGGCTGGCCGAGTTCGCGTACCAGAATTCACTGGCTTACGCGAAAGACCGGCTCCAGGGTCGTTCGCTGACCGGGCCCAAGAATCCGGGCAAGCCGGCCGACGCGATCATCGTGCATCCCGATGTGCGTCGCATGCTGATGACGCAGAAGGCCTATGTCGAAGCGGCGCGAGCCTTTACCTATTGGGCCGGGCTGGCGATTGACCTGTCGCACAAGCACCCTGATGAATCCGTGCGCAAGGACAACGATGATCTCGTCTCGCTGCTGACGCCGGTGATCAAGGGTTTCATCACCGACAACGGTTACGAGTCCACCACGCTGGCCATGCAGGTGCTGGGCGGCCACGGTTACATCACCGAGTGGGGGCTGGAGCAGTGCGTGCGTGACGCTCGGATCAATATGATCTATGAGGGCACCAACACGATTCAGGCGCTGGACCTGCTGGGGCGTAAGGTGCTGGGTGACATGGGTGCCAAGCTGATGAAATTCGGCAAGGTGATCCAGGAATTGATCATGCGCCAGTCCGAGTACGAGGGCATGAAGGAATTCACCGATCCGCTGGGCAAGTTGGCGGTGCAGGTTCAGACGCTGACGGCCGAAATCGGGCAAAAGGCCATGAAGAACCCGGATGAAGCCGGCGCTGCGGCCGTGCCGTATCTACGGATCATCGGACACCTGGTCTTCTCGTTCTCCTGGTGCTTCTCCGCCAGCGTTGCGATGCGCAAGCTGGACTCGGCCAATGACGCCGACAAGGCGTTCTACCAGGCCAAGCTGACGACGGCGCGGTTCTACTTTGCCAAGCTGTATCCGGAAACCGAGATGCTGATCAATCAGGTCAAGGCCGGTGCGGCACCGTTGATGGAGCTGGACGAAGCTCTGTTCTAAACGGTCTTCGATGGTTCAAGGCCCGTGCCGGCGTCCGGTGCGGGCCTTTTTTGTGGGCGACGTTTAGCCGTGCAGCGAGCGTTCCGCAATGTGAAGCTGCCCGTGGATCGTCTCGCCGGTCCCGCCCAGCGCATCCTGATGCACCACGACCAGCGCAGCGTCATCAACGGCTTCCACAACCAGCCCGATACCGCGCCCATCCATCTGAACCGTCTCGCCGGGCGAGCATGAGCCCTGCTCGATGTCTGCCCGGGCCAGCAGACGCTTGAGTTGGCCCCGGTAGTGCAGGCGGGCCACCACTTCCTGTCCGGGATAGCAGCCTTTCCGGAAACTCACGCCGCCTAGCTGATCCAGGCGTAGAGACTGCGGCAGCAGCTGTCCGCTCGTGGTGGCGTAGATCTGTGGAGCGCCCGCGGCGATGGTCTGGCGTCGCCATGTGTCGACATCGATGTGGTTTGAGGTCTCGCCGCCCAGCTGCAGAGTGCGTGGCACATCACCGGCCAGGCTCAGCTGTAGGCCGTCCGTTGTCTCTTGTGTCTGACCAGCCGCGAGACTGTGGTTAGCTTCTATGGGGCGGCAGGGCACGTCGCTGACACTGAGCTGAACATCGTCTCGTAGCACGAACATCTGCAGGCGGCGTGACACCGGTTGGGCCAGGTCGGCGGGCAGGATGAGTCGCAGGCGCCCCTCCAGCCAGCAGACAACCGGAGTCGCGAGCAGGCGTCCGTCCGGCTGGCAGAGGCCCGCCTGGACGCACTGCTCGGGCACTAGCCCGGCGATGTCTGCAGTGAGCTGGCGGTGGAGAAAATCCTGGGCGTCGCGACCATCGACACAGAGCACGGTCCAGGGGGATGACGTGTTCATCAGGGGGATTCCATCGGTTGGCAGGTCTTGATCGACACCGGCGCAGGTCGTCAGTGCATGTCGAGACTGGGTAGACCCAGTATACTCCCGCCCCATGACTCCCCAAGACCAGACACCGGACCAGGATCAGACCCCGGCCAAAGGTGCTGTGCCGGGCGCAGAACCGTCCGGACAAACCGAATACCCCGATGCTTCCCGCCCAGAGGAATACGGTGGCCCCAAGGGCCTCGAGCCGACTCGCTATGGGGACTGGGAGCGCAAGGGACGCTGCATCGACTTTTAAAGGTAGAGCTCCATGAGTGAATCGTCGCGGCCCTTGTCGCCGCATCTTCAGGTGTACAAGCCGCAGCTGACCTCGATGATGAGTATTTTTCATCGCGGGACTGGCATTGCATTGGCTGTCGGCACGCTAATGCTGGCTGCCTGGATCCTGTCCGTGGCGGCTGGTCCGGAAGCACTGGAGTGCTTCAATGGCTTCGCGGGTAGCTGGTTTGGTCAGCTGCTGTTGCTGGGCTGGACGTTTTCGATTTTCTATCACCTGTCCAACGGCATCCGACATCTGTTCTGGGATGCCGGCAAGGGCTTCGAGATCGAGACGGCCTACAAGTCCGGATATGCCGTGTTGGCATCTGCAGCTGCGCTGACCGTGGCTGCGGTCATCGTCGCACTGGCCTAAGGGGAATCACGATGAGTCTTCAATCTCCAATCGGTCGCGCACGCGGCCTGGGTTCGGCCAAGCAGGGCTTGCATCACTGGTGGATGCAGCGCATCACCGCAGTGCTGCTGGTGCCTTTGACGCTTTGGTTTGTGTTTTCCGTGGCCAGCCTGATCGGTGGCGGTTACGAGGCAACGGTGGCCTGGGTCTCCGCGCCCTGGGTGGCCGTTGCGCTGGTGATCTACTTCGCCACCTTGTTCTATCACGCTCAGCTTGGGGTTCAGGTGGTCATCGAAGACTACATTCACGGACCCACGACCAAGCTGGTCTCCATGTATCTCATGAAACTTGCGCACCTGGTGCTGGCGGTTGCCGCCATCTTTGCCGTGGTGCGGATCGCGCTGGGCTGAGCCCGCGACAGGACTGAAACGACATGACCGATTCTTACGAAATCATCAAGCACGAGTACGACGTGGTGGTCGTCGGTGCCGGCGGTGCAGGCTTGCGCGCGACGCTGGGTCTGGCAGAGGCTGGACTCAAGACGGCCTGTGTGACCAAGGTGTTCCCAACACGTAGTCACACGGTGGCGGCCCAGGGCGGGGTTTCAGCTGCGCTCGGCAATATGGGCGAAGACGATTGGCGCTGGCATGCCTACGACACGGTCAAGGGCTCTGACTGGCTGGGCGACCAGGATGCGATCGAATACATGTGCCGTGAGGCCATCCCGTCCATTATCGAGCTCGAGCACTACGGCGTGCCGTTTTCGCGAACTGCCGAAGGCAAGATTTATCAGCGCCCGTTCGGCGGCATGACCACGCATTTCGGTGAAGGCACGGCTCAGCGCACCTGTGCTGCCGCTGACCGGACCGGCCACGCCATGCTGCACACGCTTTATCAGCAATCGCTGAAAGAAAAAGCGGAATTCTTCATCGAGTATTTCGCCATCGACCTGATCATGGACGACGAAGGCGTCTGCCGTGGCGTGCTGGCCTGGGACCTGTCCACCGGGCAGTTGCATGAGTTCCGAGCGCACATGGTGATTCTGGCCACGGGTGGTTACGGCCGGACCTACTTCTCCTGTACCTCAGCCCATACCTGTACGGGTGATGGTGGCGGCATGGTGCTGCGTGCCGGCCTGCCGGTCCAGGACATGGAGTTCGTTCAGTTCCACCCCACGGGCATCTACGGTGCCGGCTGCCTCATCACCGAGGGCGTGCGCGGCGAGGGCGGCTACCTCACCAATTCTAAGGGTGAGCGGTTCATGGAGCGCTACGCGCCCAATGCCAAGGACCTGGCATCGCGTGACGTGGTCAGCCGCTCGATGACCATCGAAATCCGGGAGGGCCGGGGGGTTGGGCCCAAGGCCGACCACATTCACCTGCATCTGGAGCATCTGGGCCCAGAGGTCATTAACGAGCGTCTGCCGGGGATTGCCGAGTCGGCCAAGATCTTTGCGGGCGTCGACGTGACCAAGGAGCCGATTCCTGTGCTGCCGACCGTGCACTACAACATGGGCGGCGTGCAGACCAATTACCAGGGCGAGGTCTTGACGCTGAAGGACGGTGATCCGGATTCGGTGGTGCCAGGGCTCATGGCCGTAGGCGAGGCTGCTTGCGTGTCGGTACACGGTGCCAACCGACTGGGCTCCAATTCGTTGCTCGATCTGGTGGTCTTTGGTCGCGCGGCTGGAAAGCGCGCTGCCGAGGTGGTGCAGAAAGGCGCCCCGCACAAGCGCCTGGCCGACGATCACCTGGAGCCGATCCTGGCGCGTCTCGACAAGCTGCGAAACGCCAATGGCTCGCTCTCGACGGCTGAGATCCGCGACAACATGCAGCAGACCATGCAGAACCACGCGGCCGTCTTCCGGACCAGCGACTCGCTGGCCGAGGGTGTGGAAAAGATGACCCAGGTCGCCGCCTCCTTCGCAGATGTGAAGGTGACGGACCGCTCCATGGTCTGGAATTCCGACCTGGTCGAAACATTGGAACTGGACAACATGCTGGGCCAGGCCATGGCAACCATGTGTTCGGCCTCCAACCGCCAGGAATCCCGCGGGGCGCATGCGCACGAGGACTTCCCCGAGCGCGACGACGTGAATTGGATGAAGCACACGCTGGCCTGGTGGAAGGACGGCAAGATCGAACTGGACTACCGGCCGGTGCATAACTACACGATGTCTGACGAGCTCGAATACATCGAGCCGAAGAAGAGGGTCTACTAATGGCGGAGTTCACGCTTCCGAAAAATTCCCGGATGGTGAAGGGCAAACAATGGCCTGCGCCGGCGGGTGCCAAGAACACCCGTCAGTTCAAGATCTACCGGTACGATCCCGACTCGGGCCAGAACCCGCAGCTCGACATTTACACGGTGGATCTGGACGACTGCGGCCCGATGGTGCTGGACGCGCTGATCTGGATTAAGAACAAGGTCGACCCCACGCTGACGTTCCGTCGCTCGTGTCGCGAAGGCATCTGCGGCTCCTGCGCCATGAATATCGGTGACGGCCGGGGCACGAACACCTTGGCGTGTACGCAGAGCATCGACGAATTCAAGGGCATGATCAGCATCTACCCGCTGCCGCATATGCCGGTGGTCAAGGACCTGGTGCCGGACCTGACGCATTTCTATGCCCAGTACGCGTCCATCGAGCCCTGGATGAAGACGCAGACGCCGCCGCCATCGCGTGAACGACTGCAGACCCCGGAAGAACGTAAGCAGCTTGATGGGCTCTACGAGTGCATTCTCTGCGCCTGTTGCTCCACGTCATGCCCGAGCTACTGGTGGAATGGGGACAAGTATCTGGGGCCGGCCATCCTGCTCCAGGCCTATCGCTGGCTTGCGGACTCTCGTGATGAAGCCACGGGCGAGCGTCTGGATCAGCTTGAAGACCCCTTCAAGCTCTATCGCTGCCACACGATCATGAACTGTGCGAAGACCTGTCCGAAGGGTCTGAACCCGGCCAAGGCGATTGCCGAGACCAAGAAGATGATTCTGGAGCGGGCAGGCTGAACCGGCCCGAGTCGGCGAAGGTCTGCAGGACGCATTCATGAGTGAAGCAAGAATGCCCCGGGGGCGGCTCAAGTGGCTTTGCCGCCGGGGCATGAAAGAGCACGACGTGCTGTTCGAGCGCTTCCTGGCGCTGGAGTACGATCAGCTACCCGAGGCAGGACAGGACGCATTCATCCGTCTCGCGGAGATGGATGATCCCGAAGTCAATGCCATCTTCCTTGGCCGCATGCCCGCGCCAGACGAGCAGATCCGTGCCATCGTCGACCGCATGGTCCAGTTACGCGGTTAATCCGGCGCCTGTCACCCGGCTAGCTGTTGTGCTGGCAGCAGGCAGTGTGGGTGTTGCACTGTGGCTAAGCGCGATTGACGACTGGCTGCGACTGACGGGCTGGGCACTGGCTGCCTGCTGCCTGATCGCGACGCTACGGTGCCTCGGTCGGCAGCACGGCATGTTGCGTTTGAGCGATGACGCGCAGGTCCGGTGGCGCGAGGAGTCGTTCAGGTTGCTTGGCTCTCCAGTGGTCTTGTCCTGGTGGATCCGTCTGGGTTTACGCGAAGACCGGACCCAGCGTCGCGTCGTCCTGTGGCTGACCCCTGACATGCTGGGGGCTACGGCTCATCGCGCACTGCGCCGTCAGCTGCTGACCCTGTCCACCGATCACGGTGAACGGGCTGGAGGCTAGGCCGCGTTGCGGATGCGAATGCGATCTGGCGTGAGCACCGTGTCCACGGCATCGGGCAGCGTGTCGGGGTAGTCCCGAATCCAGTGCAGGCCGCGACTCTCCCGCCGCGATGCGGCCGAGCGCACGATGAGCTCGGAGACCGTGAGCAAGTGGCGTAGTTCGATGAGATCGGGCGTCACATAGAAATTGCCATAGTATTCCTGCACTTCGTCGGCGAGCAGTTGGATCCGGTGTTGCGCGCGTTCCAGGCGTTTGGTGGTGCGCACGATACCGACGTAATCCCACATGCAGCGACGCAGTTCCTGCCAGTTATGGCTGACGACCACTTCCTCGTCGGAATCACCGACCTGGCTGGCATCCCAGGCCGGGAGGGTGCCCGGGGCGGGTGCCTCGTGAATGCTTGCGGCTAAATCTTCTGCGGCGGCGGTACCGAAGACGAGGCACTCCAGCAGCGAATTGCTCGCCATGCGATTGGCTCCGTGCAGCCCCGTAGAGGCGGTCTCACCGACAGCGTACAAGCCAGGTAGATCGGTGCGGCCCGCCAGGTTGGTCAATACACCGCCGCAGGTGTAGTGGGCGGCGGGGACCACGGGTAGGGCGCGCGCTGTCGGGTCCAGTCGCAGCTCCATGCAGCGGGCATGAATCGTCGGGAAGTGCTGGCGCAGGAAATCAGGATCCAGCCGCGTTGTGTCCAGCAGCACATGATCCAGGCCCAGTCGTTTCATTTCATGGTCGATGGCCCGGGCAACAATGTCGCGCGGCGCCAGCTCAGCTCGTTCATCGAACTGCGGCATGAATCGCGTGCCGTCGGGAAGCAATAACTGCGCGCCCTCGCCACGCAACGCCTCGGTGATCAGGAAATTGCGGGCTTCCGGATGGAACAGGCAGGTGGGGTGGAATTGCATGAACTCCATGTTGGCGACACGGCACCCCGCACGCCACGCCATGGCAATGCCATCGCCCGTCGCTCCGTGAGGATTGCTGGAGTACAGGTACACCATGCTGGCCCCGCCCGTAGCCAGTACCGTTGCTTTGGCGGGAAAGGTCTGAACCCGGCCCGATCGGATGTCCAGTAGGTACGCTCCGACGATTCGATGGTCGGAGCGGATCAGGTCAACGGCCATGTGATGCGCCAGCAACTGGATCAAGGGATGTGCCCGGGCCAGCTGCATCAGCGTTTTTTCGACGGCGCGGCCCGTCGCGTCGTCGGCGTGGATGATGCGCCGATGGCTGTGTCCGCCCTCCTGGGCGAGGTGATAGGCGAAGCCGTCACCGGAGTCTGACGGCGTGAACCGCACACCTTTGTCGATGAGCCAGTGGACGGCGTCGGCACCGCGTTCCACCGTGAACTGGACCGCATCACGCCGGCACAGCCCGGCTCCGGCAATCAGGGTGTCCTGGACATGGGCATCGATGGAATCGCCTTCGTCCAGTACGGCCGAAATGCCGCCCTGGGCGTAGAGGGTGCTGCCCTCCGAGATGCGCCCCTTCGACACCACCAGGGACCGCACACCCTGGTCGGCCAATCGTAGGGCGGTGACCAGCCCGGCAGCGCCGCTGCCGAGTACGAGAACATCAAAGGGTGCGGGGCTGGGCATGACGACAAACTCGGGGGGCTGATAAACTCTTGGAATTCGCGTGGTTTTTTGGCCACGCATTCCCCGAACTATATCGAAACCGGGGTCAGGGAGCGCTCGAAGTGCGGTGCGGCGAACAGCCTCGCCGGCGGTCGACGCCCATCGGACCCACCTAGAAGAACTCCTGAATGGGCGAAGACTTAACAGACGAGATTCTGGTAGCGCGCGCCCAGGCTGGGAACTCTGCCGCCTTCGACATGCTCGTTCGGCGGTATCAGCACAAAGTCGTCCAGCTGGTGTCTCGTTACGTCTCCGATGCCGACGCCTTGGATGTGGCGCAGGAATCCTTTATCAAAGCGTATCGCGCCTTGCGGAACTTCCAGGGCAAGAGTGCGTTCTATACCTGGCTGTACCGGATTGCGGTTAACACGGCCAAGAATCATCTGGTGGCGCGTAGCCGCCGCCCGGCGTCCCAGGACATTGATGTCGCAGACGCGGAACAATACGGGCATACCGAGCATCTAAGCGACGTGTCCACACCGGAGGGGGTGGCACTCACCGATGAAATTCGGGACACGGTGGCAGCCGCCATGGACGATTTGCCACCTGATTTGAAGACCGCAATTGTGCTGCGGGAGCTGGAGGGTATGAGTTATGAGGAGATCGCACAGGCCATGGAATGCCCTGTGGGAACTGTTCGCTCTCGCATCTTCCGCGCGCGTGCTGCCATTGACGAACGTGTACGACCCCTGCTCGACTAGTGCCCAAGGGTGGAGCTAATCGCCGATATGACTAACGAAACACTTTCCGCATGTATCGATGGTGCCTGTGATGACCTGGACGACGCGATTCGTCAGGTCGAGGCGTCCGATACCGCGCGTGACACCTGGTCGCGTTACCACCTGATCGGCGATGCCATGCGGGCACGCGCCGGCAGCCCGCTGGCAGATGGCGAATTCGCCGCCCGAGTGATGGCGGCCATCGAGCAGGATGAGATGGCACCCGCCGACTCGGCGACGGTGACCTCGCTGGCGGCTGCGCGGCAACGTCGACGCGGCTGGCTGTCCAAGCAGACCACCGGCTGGGCGGTGGCGGCATCTGTTGCGGTGGCGTCGCTGGCCACCATTGCCGCGTTGACCATCCCGACCGAAGAGGACGCGCCCGTATTGGTGGCGCGTGACGTCGTCCCAGCTCAGGCCACCCTGGCGGCGAAGGATCGAGGCATCCAGCCAGCGGTACAGACCACGGGGCGACAGGTGGTCAGCCCACTGGCGCAGCCCACACCGGCTGCGGCGACGGTCCGCTGGTCGCAGATGGCACCCGATGCCGCTCAACAGCTCAATGGTTATCTGATTAATCACAGCCGTTATCGCGCCGGGCCGGGTGTCGGCGGTACCTTGGGGTACGTGCGTGTTGCCAGCGCAAATGGCGAGCCGGGCGAGGAAAGCCCCGTTTCCGAAGACTGACTGTCACATGCTGCAACGCCTCACGATCGCGGTTGCAGTGGCCGCGAGTTCAGTTGTTGGATCGAGCCAGGCCGCTGACCGTAGCGCCCAGGATTGGCTCGCCAAGATGTCGGAAGCCGTTCGCACCCAGAACTACGAAGGTGTGGTCGTCTATCGCACGGGTGAGCAGCTCGAGACCATGCGCGTCATCCATCGATTCTCCAATGGGCAGGAGGATGAACGCCTCATTTCCCTGACGGGTGATGCCCGTGAGATCGTTCGCAGTGATGGAGAGGTGCGCTGCCTGCTACCGCGCGAGCGGGTCGTCATGGTGGATGAGCGGGGACAGAGTGCATTGCTGCCCAAGGTCTCCACGGTTGATCTCGAGACCTTGCGTTTGCACTACGAGTTCTCGCGTGGGGTGGTGGACCGGGTGGCGGACCGCGCCTGTCAGGGTGTTGCACTCAGCCCGCGTGACGAGTTCCGTTTCGGCTATCAACTCTGTATCGACGTGCTCACGGGCGTGCCACTGCGCATCGCCTTGCTAGACGGTCAGGGCGACGCCCTGGAACAATTCCTGTTCACCTCCGTGGGCTATCCGGAAACCATTCTTGATCAGGCGCTGGAGCCGGCGATCGACACCGAGGGTTTCCGCGAAATCCGTCATGGAGGACCGGAGCCGACGCTGCGGCTCGAAGACGACTTATCGCACTGGATGGTCGAGTCCTTGCCGCCCGGATTTCGGGTGGTTGGCCAGAGCACCCGTGTCTTCCCCGGTGCCCAAACCCCGGTCACCCACATCCTGCTCACCGATGGCCTGGCGACCGTGTCCGTCTTCGCGGCCGAGAGCAAGCTGCCCGCAAAGGTGTTTCGCGGCGTATCCAGTATCGGGGCCGTTCATGCCTATGGCCGCATGGTTGACGAGTTTCACGTTGCCGTCGTCGGTGAAGTGCCGGCCAGAACGGTTGAGCAGATCGGGAATAGCTTGAGCCGGACGACTCCCACCCCGTGATTGAAGAGCGGGCGGTCGTCGTGACCAGTGACGTCGATGGCGTGGTCGTCACCACGCCCGGGCGGGCTGGTTGCGCGCGTTGTGCCGAGGGGCGTGGATGCGGCGGCGGCGTGCTGGGTCGCCTGACCGAACGCCGGCAACAACCCACTGTTCGTGCCGCAAATCCTGACAACGCCGAGTTTGTTGCAGGTGACCAGGTGGTGATCGGACTGGATGACGACGCGTTGATCGGCGCCTCGCTGCTGGTTTACGTGGGGCCCCTGGTCGCCATGCTGGGTTTCGCGCTGGTGGCGCATCTGGTGCTGGGGCTGGGAGAAGTCGCGACGATTTTTGCCGGAGTGCTAGGGCTCATCGCGGGCTTTGGCTGGGTTGCGCGCAGGACACATCAACAGGATCACGGTCTGCGATACCGTCCCGTTGTGTTGCGGCGCGCAAACGGAGAGACTTCCGGGCAGTGCTCGTCCGACCCATCGGGGCTATGAACGCAAAAACAACGAAACACTGGCGCTTGATCTGCCTGGCGCCGGCCTTGCTGCTGCTGGCGGCCTGCACGCGCGGCTTGCCGGATTTCACCGGGCTGGTTGGCGATTTGAGTCCCGTGGTGGTCAATATCAGTACCGCCGCGGTTCTTGTGGATGGGGAATCGCGTCGCAACGACAGCTGGTTCGAGCGCTTCTTCGGGCTGGACCCGGGGCAGGATCAAGCACCGCAACCGGGCGCCCAATCGCTCGGATCGGGGTTCATCATTTCCGAGGACGGATTCATCCTCACCAACTATCACGTGGTGGCGGGTGCCGATGAGATCGTTGTCCGATTATCGGATCGGCGGCAGCTGGTGGCGCGGCTCGTCGGGACGGATCAGCGCAGCGACTTGGCCCTGATCAAGATCGACGCAGAGGGTTTGCCCACCGCGGACATCGGTTCGGCGGACGATCTCAAAGTCGGGGAATGGGTGCTGGCGATTGGTTCGCCCTTTGGTTTCGACTATTCGGTGACCGCCGGAATTGTGTCGGCAAAGAATCGGAGCCTGGCGACCGAACAATATGTTCCCTTCATTCAGACCGATGTTGCGATCAACCCCGGTAACAGCGGGGGGCCGCTGTTCAATCTGGATGGTGAGGTTGTCGGGGTGAACTCCCAGATCTATTCGGATTCGGGCGGTTACCAGGGCGTTTCCTTCGCCATTCCGGTAGACGATGCCATGCGCGTGGCCAATCAGCTCCGCCGCACCGGCATTGTGGTGCGCGGCTGGCTGGGCGTGGTGGTTCAAGAGGTCGACAGGGCCCTGGCTCGCTCCTTTGGCATGCGTCGCCCGGAGGGCGCACTGGTGTCCCGCGTGGTGCCCAACAGCCCGGCCGCCGAGGCAGGCCTGCAGGTCGGCGATGTCATTCTTCAGTTCGGAAAGCGCGAGGTCGGAACCTCGCGGTCACTGCCGCACATGGTGGGGCGGGCCGAGCCCGGCGAGCGTATTCCGCTGCGCGTGCTGCGTGATGGCGAACGCATGAAAATCTCGGTACGCATCGGTGCGCTGGAAACCGATGAGCGTGCCAGTCTGGCACCGAGCCCATCCGATCAACGGGCCCGGCCGGCGGCGTTCGAGTTGGGCGTGAGTATCAGCAATTTGACGCACACGCAGCGGGCGCAGCTGGGTGTGGGCGAGGGCGGGGTGCTGGTGACCGAGGTCCGTCCGGGGAGTGCATCTGCGCTGGCCGGGCTCATGCCTGGCGATGTCGTGATGTCCGTGGGGCAACAGCCAGTGGACAGCCGAGCGGCGTTTCGCGAGGTCCTCCTGGCGTCTCGCGGCCAGGAATCGGTGCCGCTGCTCATCCATCGTCGAGGCTCAGCGCTGTTTCTAGCATTGGATGTGCCGGGCTGATCGTGGCAAAACTCATCCAATACACGCGGGCGGGCTGTGGGCTTTGCCATGCCATGGACGACGCCCTGGATGCCGCATTTGGTGAACAGATTGAGCTGGAACACCGCGATGTGGACAGCCGCCAGGATTGGGTCCGTCGCTATGGACAGGACGTCCCGGTCCTGACGGCGCCGGACGGACAGGTGCTCTGCATGCATCGGCTGGATGCCGAGCGCGTCCGGGCATGGCTCATGGGGGACGATCGTCCCGCCGCAGCTCAACCATAGCCGGTATACTCGCGCGCTTTGTGCGCCAAACGCCCTTCATGCAGTCCCGCATTCGCAATTTCTCGATCATCGCCCATATCGACCATGGCAAGTCCACGCTGGCCGACCGGTTCATTCAGGTTTGCGGAGGACTGACGGACCGCGAAATGGCCGAGCAGGTGCTCGACTCCATGGATATCGAGCGCGAGCGCGGTATCACCATTAAATCGCAGGCGGTGCGGTTGGATTTTGTTGCCAGCGATGGTGAGACCTACCAACTGAACTTCATCGACACGCCCGGGCACGTGGATTTTTCCTACGAGGTTTCCCGGTCGCTGGCAGCTTGTGAGGGAGCCTTGCTGGTGGTGGACGCCTCCCAGGGCGTGGAAGCCCAAACGGTGGCCAATACCTACACGGCCATCGAGCAGGATCTCGAAATCGTGCCGGTGTTGAACAAGATCGACCTGCCGGCCGCGGAGCCCGAGCGGGTGGCGGCCGAGATCGAGGACGTGATCGGACTGGAGGCCCAGAATGCCATCCGGACCAGCGCCAAGTCGGGCATCGGCATTCAGGAGGCTTTGAATGCCCTGGTCGAGCGTGTGCCGCCGCCAGATGGCGATCCCGATGGCGAGCTGCAGGCGCTCATCATCGATTCGTGGTTCGACAACTACCTGGGCGTCGTGTCGCTGATTCGCGTCGTCCACGGCAGCGTGGGCAAGGGCGACAAGATTCGGGTGATGTCCACGGGGCGCGACTTCCAAGTCGATGCCGTTGGCACCTTCTCGCCTAAGCGCACCGAGCGCCCGCGTCTGGAGTGTGGCGAGGTCGGCTACCTCGTTGCCGGGATCAAGGAGATTCATGGTGCCCCGGTGGGGGACACCCTGACGCTGGCCAACCGGCCCTGCGCCGACCGCCTGCCGGGCTTCAAGCGGATGCAGCCCCGGGTTTTTGCCGGGTTGTTTCCGATCAGCTCGGATGATTTCGAAGACATGCGTGAGGCGCTGGACAAGCTCAGCCTCAATGACGCCTCGCTGCAGTTCGAGCCCGAGAACTCGGGTGCCCTGGGCTTCGGATTCCGGTGTGGTTTCCTGGGCATGTTGCACATGGAGATCGTGCAGGAGCGGCTGGAACGCGAGTACAACATTGATCTCATCACCACGGCGCCAACCGTGGTGTATCGCGTCATTCTGGCGGATGGCGAGGTGCTGGAAATCGATAACCCAGCCGATCTGCCGGATCCGGGGGAGATCGACCGGATTGAGGAGCCCGTCATCGACGCCCGAATTCTGCTGCCGCAGGAATACATCGGGGCTGTGATGCAGCTGTGCATCGAAAAGCGTGGCGTGCAAAAGCGCATGACCTATCACGGCCGTCAGGTCACCATGGCGTTTGAACTCCCGATGGCCGAGGTCGTAGTCGACTTCTTCGATCGATTGAAGTCCGTGTCACGCGGCTACGCGTCCTTCGAATACGAGTTCGCCCGCTTTGAACCGGCTGCACTGGTGCGGCTGGATGTGCTGATCAACTCCGAGCGAGTGGATGCGCTATCCAGCATTGTTCATCGTGATATGGCCTATAACCGCGGTCGTGATTACACCGAGCGGCTGTCAGAAATCATTCCGCGTCAGATGTTTGATGTTGCCATTCAGGCGGCGATCGGTTCGAAGATTCTGGCGCGCGCCACGGTTAAGGCGCTGCGCAAGAACGTGACGGCCAAGTGTTACGGCGGCGATGTGTCGCGCAAGCGGAAGCTGCTGGAGAAGCAGAAGGCCGGCAAGAAACGCATGAAGCAGTTCGGCAAGGTCGAAATCCCGCAGGAAGCCTTCCTGACCATGCTCAGTACCAGCGACGATTAAGGTCTGTATATGTTCCAAGACGACGTGCATCTGGATTTCGCCGCGATCCTGCTCATTCTTGCGATAGTCACCGGTGTGATCTATCTGCTGGATGTCATGTTCTGGGCGAAGTCGCGTTCCGCAGATGCCAAGCCGACCAGCGTCGTGGACATCTCCCGGTCTTTTTTTCCGGTCATTCTGATCGTGCTGCTGCTACGGTCTTTTGTTGCCGAGCCCTTCCGTATTCCCTCCGGCTCCATGATTCCCACGCTGCACGTGGGCGATTTCATTCTGGTGAACAAGTTCAGCTACGGACTGCGGCTGCCCGTATTTCATACCAAGGTCCTGCCGCTGGGCTTGCCGGAGCGGGGCGATGTCGTGGTCTTCCGCTATCCGGAAGACCCCAGCAAGGATTTCATCAAACGCATTGTCGGCTTGCCGGGCGATGAGATCGTCTATCACGGCAAGGTGCTGAGCGTGAATGGGCAGCCGGTGGATATCGAGCCTGTCGGTTTGTACCAAAGCGCCAACCCGCGCCATCGCTACGCCACCGAATACCAGGAAACGCTGGGTGAGCTGGAACACGGCATTCTGGTCAATCCGCGATCGCCGGCGAAAGACTTCCGTTACACCGTGCCTGAGGGGCACTATTTCGCCATGGGTGACAACCGCGACGGTTCAGATGACAGCCGTCGCTGGGGGCCTGTGCCGGAACGCAATCTGGTTGGCAAGGCCATGCTCATCTGGATGAGCTGGGACGGGGAGCGCAATCGACCCGCGCTGTCGCGCATCGGCACGGTGATTCACTAAACCCACCTCAAAGACACCTTGGGGTAGGACAGCCGAACAATGGAGCAGTTGATGAACGGACCGAATCGACAAAAGGGGATGGGACTTTGGGGCATGCTGTTCGTGTTCGGCGTGATCGGTTTCGTCGCGCTGGTCACGATTAAGTGCACGCCCATTTATCTTGCGCACCTGGAGATTCAGACGGCGGTCAATGACGTTGCGGACGATTCCAGCTACGCCAATGCATCGCCCTTCGAGATTCGTCGCGCCTTGCAGCGCCGCTTTGACGTCGATGATGTCACGCAGCTCAAGACCAAGGACATCAAGATTCAGCGCGAGGACAACACCCGCGTCATTTCCTATGACTACGAGGTTCGCGTGGCATTGTTCGCGAATCTGTCGTTGGTGATCCAGTTCAAGGACGCCGTGAGGGTCAAGACCTCGTGACACCGACATTGGCCGCGCTTCAGCGCGCCATTGGCTATCAGTTCAACAACGAGTCGCTGCTGGAACAAGCCCTGCGGCATCGCAGTGCGGGCCGTCAACACAACGAGCGGCTGGAATTCCTTGGCGATGGACTGCTGAACTTTGTCATCGCCGCCGAGCTCTATCAGCGTCAGCCCGAGTCCGATGAGGGCGATTTGTCGCGGATTCGCGCAGCGCTGGTCCGTGGTTCCACCCTCGCAGAAATCGGCCGCGAGCTGGGGCTCGGCGACTGGATGAGTCTTGGGCTTGGCGAGAAGGCCACCGGCGGGCATCGCCGCGGGTCGATACTGGCTGACGCGGTCGAGGCATTGCTCGGTGCGGTGTACCTAGACCAAGGGTTTGACGCGGCTGCGACCATGGTGCGTCGGCTGTTTGCCGCGCGCCTGGACGATCTGCCGGATGCCGAGTCCCTCAAGGACGCCAAGACCCGTTTGCAGGAGGCCCTGCAACGCGAGGGTCGGCCGCTGCCCGCCTACGAGATCATCGAGGTGACCGGTGAGCAGCACAAACAGCATATGCGGGCGACCTGTCGACTGGCCGATACGGATCAGATCTTCGAGGGGCAGGGCAGCAGTCGACGCAAGGCCGAGCAGGATGCGGCCCGCGCCTGCCTGGAGTTCGTTTTTAATCTGGTGACCAAGCCATGAGCCAGACCCGAGCCGGATTCATTGCCGTGGTGGGCCGGCCCAACGTGGGGAAGTCCACCCTGATCAACGCCTTGGTGGGCGCGCGTGTCAGCATCACGACGCCCAAGCCGCAAACCACCCGCCACCGCATTCTGGGCATTCGGACGGAAGAAGCGGTCCAGATGATTTTTGTCGACACCCCGGGCATTCATGTCGGCGGCAAGTCTGCAATGAACCGCATGCTCAATCAGACCGCGACGGACTCGGTGCGTGATGCCGACTGCGTGCTCTGGCTGGTGCAGTCAGGACGCTGGACCGATGAAGATGCCGAGGTGTTGGAGCGTCTGCGGGGCCTACGCACGCCAGTGGGTCTGATCGTGACCAAGGTCGACCTCGTCAAGGCGAAGACAGAGCTGATGCCGTTCATCGCTGAACTCAGCCAGCGTCGTCCGGTGGAATTCGTGGTGCCGATATCGGCAACACGTGGGAGCAACCTGGAGTCGTTGCTTGAGGAGCTGCGTCGGACGCTGCCGGAGTCGCCTTTTCTTTACGAGACCGATCGGGTCACCGATCGCGGTGAGCATTTCCGGATGGCGGAGATCATCCGCGAAAAGCTCTTCATGTCCTTGGAGCAGGAGCTGCCCTACGCCATTACCGTCGAGATTGAGGCCGACGAGCCCATGGATGACGGGCGTCGCCACGTCAGCGCGGTGATCTGGGTGGCACGCGACAGCCACAAGGGCATCGTCATCGGCAAAAAAGGTGCGCGCCTCAAGCAGGTGGGCAGCGAGGCGCGTCGGGCGTTGCAGGCCGAGCTGGGGCAGGGGCTGCATCTGCAGCTCTGGTGCCGGGTCAAGCGCGGCTGGGCCGATGATGAGCGCGCATTGGCGTCGCTGGGTTACGACCTGCCTGACGCCCAGTAAGCGCACGTGGCAGGGCGGCGCCGTGAGGATTTTGGGGTGGTGTTGCACCGTCGCCCCTACCGCGAGACCAGTCTTGTCCTGGAATGTCTGACCGCAGAAGCGGGTCGGGTCGGACTGGTCGCCAAGGGCGCGCGCCGCGGAGGCCGCCATGCGCGGCTTGAGCCACTGCATGAGTACGAACTGGCCTGGGTTGGCCGCGGAGAGCTCCACACGCTGACGTCCGCGGAGCCGCGCCGTCGGGTCGCGTTACAGGGCGAGGCGGCCATCTGCGCCCTTTACGTCAACGAGCTACTGCTGCGCCTGTTGGCGCGCGATGATCCGCATCCGGCGATTTATCCGGCCTATTGGCGGTGTCTGGACGCGCTGGACGACGGCATGACACGCGAACCCGCGCTGCGTAATTTCGAGTACCAATTACTCCATGTGCTCGGCTATGGGTTTGCGCGTGACTGTGACGCGCGTGGACAACCTCTGGTCGCCAGTCAACGCTATCTTCCGGGGCCGGATGGCGGCCTCGAAACCACCGACGCGGCTGGGCAGGGCAGCACGGGGGCGAATTTGCTGGCCTGGGTTGCGGATGACTGGAGCGGACAGGAGGCCCGTGCCGATATTCGGCGTGTGATGCGCGCGGCCTTGGCCCCGCATCTGGGGACACGCCCTCTGGAAGCGCCACGCCTGCTGCAGGGGTTGCGCCGTCTGGGCCGGTAACCCGCGCGACTGCAGCTGTCCTCCGCCATCGATGAGCAGCGCAATTTCGTGGCGACGTCACTATGATGCGCAGCGAGTCCACTGCGCGGTTCCAGCCGCCTGCCTGTCATGAGCCATCCTCCGATTCGCCTGGGCGTAAACGTCGATCACGTTGCAACCATCCGCCAGGCCCGCTGCACGCTGTATCCAGACCCGGCCGAGGCCGGTCTGCTGGCGGCCCATGCGGGGGCAGATGGCGTGACGGTGCATTTGCGCGAGGATCGTCGCCATATTCAGGAGCGCGACGTTCAATCCCTGGCGCAGCAGTTGACCATTCCATTAAACCTGGAAATGTCGCTGGCCGATGACATGCTCGATTTTGCAGTCGCTGTGGCACCGCCGCATTGCTGCCTAGTCCCGGAGCGTCGCGAAGAGTTGACGACGGAAGGCGGCCTGGATGTGGCCGGGCAGCAAGCGCGGGTGCAGGCGGCGGTCAAGCGCTTGGCCGACGCCGGGGTGCGGGTGTCGCTGTTCATCGATCCCGACGCGCGCCAGCTTGAAGCGGCGCTGGCTGTCGGCGCACCTGCCATCGAAATTCACACGGGCGAATATGCCGACCACCCGGAGCAAATGGACGCCCTGGCGGCTGATATTTGCGCCTTCGCGCAGCAAGCCAGCCGCGAGGGGCTGGAGGTCCACGCCGGCCATGGTCTGCATCTGGACAACGTCGGACCCATCGCGGCCATTGGCGAGATCGTGGAACTGAACATCGGCCACTTCCTGATCGCCCGCGCCTTGTTCATCGGATTGCCGGCCGCCGTGGCCGAGATGAAGCAGCGCATGGTCGCCGCCCGCAGCTAGACCGGATTGGGGCGCGACTGTTGCAGCTTGAGCAAATAGGCGTCGACCTGCGAAGACAGGGTGCTGCGTAGCGGGTCGAGCTCGCCGAGCGCGTCGCTGTCTTCCAACGCCGCCAGACGCGCTTCCAGCCGGCGCGAGATTTCGCGTAACGAGTGGAGCTTGTAAAACGCAGCGGTGCCGTGCAGCTGATGCACCGCGTCGTAGACCTCACGGGTGTTCTTGCGCTGCCAGGCCTGCTGAATGGCGTCGAGCTGCAAGGGCAGTTCTTCGAGCAGCATGTCGCGGAGTTCCGGGTCTGCGGTGAGCTCCAGTTCTCCCGACGTCGACTGTTCGGTTAAACGGAGCATATGGCGAATCAGAACCCGGTCCTCTGCGCTTTTCTCCAGCACGCTGTCGGCACCCGCCTGTTCCCAGCGCTCACGAAGCTCGGGCGAGACGCTGGCGCTCAGGCCGATAATCAGGAATCCCTTGCCGCCATCCAGGGCCCGGAGTGCACGGGCCGTGTCGACACCATCACGCCCCGGCATCCGGTGGTCGAGCAACACCACACTCGGCGTGTGTTGCTGTGCCATTTCCAGGCCGGTGTCGCCGTCTGTTGCCTCCAGGACCTGCGCGCCATTGTCTTGCAGGCTACGCACGATCAGGCGTCGATTGGTGACGTTGTTTTCCACGACCAGACAGCTAACGCCTTCCAGCGGTCTGCGCTGAGGTTCTGCGCTGTATTCCAGGGCGCCGATCAGCTCGCGATACAGCGATTCGCGATCCACGGTCTTGGGTAACGCGGCATTGGCGCCCAGGTCTCTGAGGCGGGCCAGGATTTGATGGTCGATGCTGGTGACCAGCACGACCACCGGGGCGTGGCGGCGATGACCCTCCTGCAGCAGGGCATGGAGCCAGCCATCGGTGACCTGTGCCGCGGTGACCCCGACCAGGATCAGATCAGGCGGGCGACGCGTACTGCGGAGTTGTGCAGAGGCCAGCGCGGGATCATCAAACTCCGTTAGTTCGGTGTTCCAGTACTCCAGGCAGTGGCGCAATGCGAGACGCGCGGTTGCATGTCGGTCCAGCAACCAGACCTGTCGATGTTTCAGGCCGGTCCAGGCCAAGGGTTGGTCGGGCCGCCGACTCTGCTTGCCAATACGCATCACCGCCTCGAAGCGCGACCCCTGGCCCTCCGTGCTGTCGAACTCGATTTGACCGTCCATCATGCGCACGATTTGCCGCGAGATGCTCAGTCCAAGGCCGGTGCCCGGCTGAACGGCGGCGTCGCCGTGATCAGCCCGGTTAAACGCATGGAACAAGCGCTGCTGCTGTGCTTCCGGGATGCCGATACCGGTGTCGCTGACCTGAAAACCCAGGACAACATCGTCACCCAGGTCTTCGCGGCTCATGACCCGCAGGACCACCTCGCCGTGCTGTGTGAATTTGATCGCATTGGACAGCAGATTGGTGAGCACCTGTTGAATCCGCGCTGCGTCACCGCGCAGCCGACGTGGCACGTCGTGGTAGATGATGTGGACCAGTTCCAGGTCTTTTTCATAGGCCAGCGGCGCGAGCAGGTTGATGGTGTCTTCGACGGTGTCCAGCAGGTTGAACGCCACCTCATTGAGCGTGAGCTTGCCGGCTTCGATGCGACCCCACTCCAGCCAGTCATTGATCAGGGTCAGCAGCGACTGAACCGATCGCTTGATCTGCAGCATGGACTCGGTAGTGGCCGCGTCCGGCTGCTGGCGCAGGATGAGGTCGGTTTGGCCCAGGATCGCGATTAGCGGCGTGCGCAGTTCATGCGACAGCCCCGATAACAGCTCGCGGCGCGAGTCGGCCAGCGTGACGGCACTGTCGCGTTCGGTCTCGACCTCGCGTACCCGGCGCCGCAGGCGGTTCAGGTCAGCATGGAGTTTGTCGGTGGCTTGCAGCACATGGGTGCGCAGGTGGTCCCGGCTGTATCGCAGTCGCTCGCTCAGCAGACGGATAGAGCCGGCGGCATCGGCATAGGGGGGCGGCAGCCGGGTGATTTCGTGGGCATCTTCACCGCGGACCAACCGGCGCAGCGCCAATTCCAATTCATGCGCCGGACGGCTGAGCCGAACCCTGACCAGGATGAGTACAGCCAGTGCAATGAGGCCTATTCCGGTGGACAGGCCCAGCAACTGACGAAAACGCTGGACAAACTGCGGGTCCGCAATGGGTGCGGCCAGGCCGATTTCGAGCAAGAAGGGCTCTCCGGCGTCAGCCTCGGGCGCCACGACACGCCGAACACTGCCAGCTGGTGCCGTCGCACCCATCAGTCGAAGCAAGCCGCCGACCAAACCTGGGACCGCGTCGGGCTCAGCTGCGGCCCAATGGCCCAGACGCTGCTCTCGCGGGTCCAGTAGCGTCAGATGGCGAATGCCCACCAGCCCCTCAGCGAGCCGGGCCAGCTCGGTGGTTTCAATACGGTCCGGTCCGCTTTGCGCGCTCTCGTAGATCAGACCGGGGGTGATGGCGCCGAGCCGGGTCTGCGCAAAGCGATAGTCGGCGACATGGCCGCGCAGCAGTGCCGCGGTCATGGCGAGCCAGACGGCGATCACGGGAAACGTGATGGTGCCGAAACCAATGCGTGTGTTGAGCCCCTCCTGCATCCAATCAGTATGAACGATCAGCCGCTGTGGCGACGGATCTGAGCGGGATTGGAGGCGAACCTGTCGAACGCATTCGGTAGAATCCGCCGCCATGACAATTCCCACGCTCGACGCCACCATCGGCAACACCCCGCTGGTTCGTATTCAGCGCCTGGATCGCCACCTGCGACATCGGGGCAATCAGATTCTCGCCAAGCTGGAAGGCAACAATCCCGCAGGCTCCGTGAAGGACCGCCCCGCCCACAGCATGCTGCGCTACGCCGAGGCGCGTGGCGAGATTCAGCCCGGCGATACCCTGATCGAAGCCACCAGCGGTAATACCGGTATTGCCTTGGCCATGGTCGCGGCCATGCGCGGTTACCGCATGGTCTTGATCATGCCGGAGAACGCCAGCGCAGAGCGGACGGCCACCATGCGCGCTTTCGGCGCGGAGATCGTGCATGTCACCCGTGCCGAGGGCATGGAGGGCGCGCGTGATCTGGCGACGCGAATGGAACAGGCCGGGGAGGGCAAGGTGCTGAACCAGTTTGCGAACCCGGACAATCCCCGCGCGCACTTTGAGGGCACGGGCCCGGAGATCTGGCAGGCCACCGACGGGCAGATCACCCACTTTGTCTCCTCCATGGGCACGACAGGGACCATCATGGGCTGCTCCCGGTATTTCAAACAGCAAAATCCCGATATCCAGATCATCGGCGTGCAGCCGGAGGGAGAGTCCAGCATCCCGGGCATACGCCGCTGGCCACAGGCTTACCTGCCCGCCATTTTCGAGCCGGGCCGTGTGGATCGAGTCATGGATGTCGCAGCGGCCGACGCGGAGCTCATGACGCGGCGACTCGCAGCAGAGGAAGGCATTTTTGCAGGGGTGTCTTCCGGCGGGGCCATGCAAGTGGCACTGCGGTTGGCCGAGGAGTTGGAGAACGCCACGATTGTGAGCATCGTCTGCGATCGCGGAGACCGCTATCTATCAACTGGCGTATTCGGAGCCATCGAGTGAGTCGGCGTCGCCGCCGGCCGCAGCCTGCCGGGCCCTTTGAAACCACAATCACGGCCCTGGCCAACGATGGTCGTGGAATTGGCCGCGTGCCCGAGGCCGATCCCGCTGCCGATCCGGGCAAGGTCATTTTCATCGACGGCGCGTTACCCGGCGAGTCCGTCACCTTCATGCGCGTACGCAATCGCTCGGATTTCGCCGAGGGTCGCCTCGAATCCGTACTGACGCCATCGGCAGATCGGATCGAGCCACCCTGCGTTCACGCGGGCTACTGCGGTGGCTGCAAGCTGCAGCACCTGGACCCGCAAGCCCAGTTGCGTGAAAAACAGCAGCAACTGCTGGATGCCTTGACCCGTATTGGCCGTGTCACGCCAGACACCGTATTGCCGCCGCTGACCGGCCCGACGCTTGGTTATCGGCGACGGGCCCGTCTATCGGTTCGGGACGTGCCGGCCAAGGGCCGTGTATTGGTGGGGTTCCGCGAGCGCGACAAACCCTACGTTGCCGATATCGAGGCATGCGAGGTGATTGTTCCCGAGCTGGGGCACCGATTGATGGAGTTATCGGAAGCCTTGGGGCGGCTGAGCATTCGGGCCGAGATTCCGCAAATTGAAATCGCCTATGGCGACGACAGTGCTGCGTTGACGATTCGCTGCCTGGCAATGCCCACCGAGGCGGATCGAGCCGAACTCCGGCGGCTGGAACAGATGCTTGATGTGCAGATTTACCTGCAGCCTGGCGGACTGGACAGCATCGAACCGCTGGACCCGCCAGCTCGGCCACTGAGCTATCGGCTGCCTGAAGATGACATCACGCTGGCCTTCGAGCCCCAGGATTTCATCCAGGTCAACGGTCCCATCAACCGTCAGCTGGTCCTGCAGGCGTTGGACGCGCTTATGTTGAAACCCGGCGACCGCGTGCTAGAACTGTTTGCCGGTTTGGGTAACTTCACGTTGCCCATCGCCCGTCGGGGCGCGCTGGTGCATGCGGTGGAAGGTGATGCGGCGTTGGTGGCACGCGCGGATGCCAATGCCCGGCGCAACGGCCTGGACGCGCAGATCACGACCGAGGTGGCGAATCTCTTCGAGGCAGCTGCGGATTGGCAATGGCCGGGTCAGCATTTCGATGTTGCCCTGCTCGACCCGCCCCGTGCCGGTGCGGCGGAATGTCTGGACGCGCTGGCGGCGACCGGCGTGCAGCGGGTGGTGTATGTGTCCTGTCACCCGGCCACCCTCGCCAGAGACGTTGGTCGCCTGGTGCATGACCATGGCTTTGTCTGTGAGCAGGCCGGGGTGATCGACATGTTTCCGCAGACGGCCCATGTCGAGTCGATGGCGGTGCTCAGTCGTGGCCATTGAAATCGAGCGCAAATTTCTGGTGTGCGGTGAGGGCTGGCGTGATCAGGTTCGGCATTCCTCGCCCATGGCCCAGGCGTACCTCAACGATGCGGGGCGGGCTTCTGTTCGGGTGCGCATCGAAGCGGAGCAGGCCACGTTGAACATCAAGCAGGCGGTTGCCGGGGCGCAACGCCTGGAGTTTGAGTATCCGATTCCGCTGGTTGATGCACAGCAACTCATTGCTGAGCTGGGCGGCGGGCGCATCGAGAAGCAGCGTCACCGGGTGCCGGTCGGTGAACAGGTCTGGGAAATTGATGAGTTCTTCGGCGACAACGCGGGGCTGATCGTGGCAGAAATCGAACTGCCAAGTCTGCAGGCCACGTTCGAGCGTCCGGGCTGGTTGGGCGACGAGGTGACCGAGGATTCGCGCTACTACAACCATGCCCTGGCTCAACATCCGTACAAGGACTGGGCGGCGTCATGAGGCCGCATATTGTCGTTGATCTGCGCGCGCAGCAGCTGCGTTGGCACAGCGGAACGGTGCAGCGCTGCTACCCGGTGTCCACGGCCCGTAACGGTCCGGGTGAACGCAACGGCAGTCTTTGTACACCCCGAGGCCGGCATCGGATTCGCGCCAAGATCGGGGCCGGTCAGCCATCGGGTGCGGTGTTTGTCGGGCGACGCCCCACCGGGGAGCAATATGACGAGGCGCTCGCTGCAACGGCCCCCGAGCGCGACTGGATTCTGACGCGCATTCTCTGGCTTTGTGGTGAGGAACCGGGAGTGAACCGCGGAGGAGACGTCGACACCATGCGCCGCTATATCTACATCCATGGCACGCCGGACAGCGAGCCCATGGGCGTGCCGGCATCCCATGGCTGTATCCGAATGCGCAATGCCGATGTGATCGACCTGTTTGATCGCGTGGACTGTGGCACGGCGGTGGAGATTGTGGCGCCATGAGCTTGATGGTCGACGTACAGGGATTGAGCCTGGATGCGGCTGATCGCGAACTGCTCCAACATCCGGAGGTCTCCGGCTTCATCCTGTTCGGGCGCAACGTCGAGTCCGTGGAGCAGGTGGCGGAGCTGGTCCGTCAGGTCCGCGGGGTGCGACCGGATGTATTGATTGCCATCGACTACGAAGGCGGGCGGGTGCAGCGCATCCGCACCGGGGTGACCCGAATTCCCCCGATGCAGTTGCTTGGCGCGCAGCCGGAGGCCGAGCAGCTCGCCTACGATGCGGGTCTGGTCATTGGCGCCGAATTGGCAGCGCTGGACATCGACGTGCCGTTCGCGCCGGTTGTCGACCTGGACTACGGCTGTAGCTCGGTGATTGGCGATCGGGCGTTCGCCACCGAGCCCTCACGGGTTGTCACGCTGGCGCAGGCCTTGATTCAGGGGCTGGATGCAGCCGGCCTGGCGGCCACGCTCAAGCACTTCCCCGGCCATGGCGCCGTGGTGCCGGATTCGCATCTGGAGTTGCCGGTCGACGCGCGGGCGGCCGAGTGCATCGCCGAGCGGGATCTGCGGCCATTTGCCGAGCTCATCCGGCAGGGGGTGCCGTCGGTCATGACTGCGCACGTGGTTTACAGCACCGTGGATGATCGTCCCGCCAGCTTCTCCCCGGTTTGGATCGGCGAGTGGTTGCGCGGTCGCCTGGGGTTCTCGGGCTGCGTGATCAGCGATGACTTGACCATGGCTGGCGCCGCCGCGGTCGGGTCACCTAGTGATCGGGTGCGGTTGGCGACCGAGGCGGGCTGCGACCTGCTGCCGATGTGTAATAGCCGCGCGAATGTGGAACAGGCGCTCACGGCCATGCCAGCCGCGGAACCGTCGGGTGCCCGGCAGCGCGTCCGGGCGCTGCGCCGGCGTGAGCGTGTGGTCGCCCCGGAGCAGCTGGAAGCGGCGCGGCGACGTTTGGAGGCTATTTCGTGGACCTGACAACGCTGTTCGGCGATTTCATCAGCCTTTATCGCGACCGCGGCTGGATTGGGCAGGCTGCGGCCATTGTCACCGTCGTCGTCCTGATCAACCTGGCGATCCGCGTCGTGCTGCGCCGCGCTCAGCGAGTGGCCGCGCGATCGGCCACGATCTGGGACAACGCCGTGCTCGACGCCCTGGGTCGCCCCCTGCGTTGGCTGGTCTGGGTGCTGGGCATCGGAATGGCTGCCGAACTCGTGCCGGCCGAGGATGCCCCGCAACTCGCCGAGTGGGTGCCGGTGTTGCGCAAGGTGCTGGTCGTCGGACTGTTGACCTGGTTTCTGCTGCGGCTGGTCCGACAGGTCGAGCAGGGCCTGGATGCCCTGCAGCCGGCGGTGGATCACACGACGGCGGATGCCATTGCCAAACTGGTCCGAATTGTCGTCCTGGTGACGGCCGGTCTGGTGATCTTGCAAACCGTTGGCATCTCGATCTCCGGCGTGCTGGCGTTCGGCGGGGTGGGCGGGATTGCCGTCGGTTTTGCAGCTCGGGACCTGCTGGCCAACCTCTTTGGTGGCCTGACCATTTACCTGGATCGTCCGTTCTCGGTTGGGGACTGGATTCGCTCGCCGGACCGAGCCATCGAAGGTGTGGTTGAGCGGATTGGCTGGCGCTCCACGGTCGTGCGCCGCTTCGACAAGCGTCCCTTGTATGTGCCCAACAATGTCTTTACGACCGTGGTGGTGGAAAACCCGTCTCGCATGACCAATCGTCGCATCTACGAGACCATCGGCCTTCGCTACGACGACGCTGGCAAGGTCGGGGCCATCACGGATGCCGTTCGTGAGTACCTGCGACAGCATGAGGCGATTGATCAGGACCAGACCATTCTGGTGAATTTCAATGCGTTCGGAGCCAGCTCGCTGGACTTCTTCGTCTACTGCCTGACGCGAACCACGGACTGGGGCGAGTATCACGCGATCAAGCACGAGGTGTTGCTGCGCATCGAAGCCATTATTGCCGAGCACGGCGCTGAGATTGCTTTTCCGACGCAGACACTGCACGTGGCGCCGGGCGAACTGCCGGCGCAGGCCGGCCTGCCGACGGCCAACGAACCCGACGGACCGAGATCGACTGCATGAACGAGCAACGGGAGCGGGCCATACGCGCCCGGCAACAGGCGGACTGCGTGGTTGCGGCACCGGTGATCGCATCGGCCTACCGCCGGCTCGCCCAGCAGATTGACGCCGCGGTCGGCGCCGACGATCCGGTGATTCTGGTCGTCATGAATGGTGGGCTGGTGCCGGCGGCCGGGATTCTCGCGCATCTGCCCGGGGCGCTGACGGTGGATTACCTGCATGCCACGCGGTACCGCGGTCAGACTCGCGGGGGCGGGCTGGAATGGCGCGTTCCACCGCCTGCTCATGTTCGTCATCGAACGGTGGTTGTCATCGACGACATTCTGGATGAGGGCTATACCCTGGCCGCGATTCAGCAGGCCTTGCGGACCGCAGGTGCCGCGCAGGTGCGTACGGCGGTGCTGGCGGACAAACAGCATGAGCGCCGCTGTGCGCAGGCGCGGGCGGACTGGGTAGGGGTCACCGTACCGGATCGTTACGTGTTCGGCTGTGGCATGGATTTGTACGGTTACTACCGCCAGTTGCCGGCGATTTACGCCGTTGCGGAGAGCGCCTGATGCTCGGGGTGATTGGCGGCACAGGCCTGAATCAGGTGGAGGGGGTCGAGATCATCGAGACCCGCTCCCTGTCCACGCCGTGGGGGCAGCCATCGGCACCTGCCCAGCGCTTGCGTTGGGCGCAGGGGGAATGCTGGTTCTTGCCGCGTCACGGCGAGGGCCACACGCTCGCGCCTCATCGCATCAACTATCGCGCGAACATCCATGCACTCCGTCTGCTGGGTGTGCGCCGCGTACTGGCAGTCGCTGCGGTCGGCGGCATCGCACCCTCGCCGGGTCCAGGCGATCTGGCCCTGGTCGAGGATTTAATCGACTACACCTGGGGCCGGGCACATAGCTTTGCTGATGGGTTGGCGGGGCCACTCCAGCACATCGAGTTCGCACCGCCATTTGACCCCGCCTGGCGGGCGCAGGTGGCCGACTGCGCGACCCGCTGCGGTGTGCCACTGGTTACGGATGCGGTGCTGGGCGTCACCCAGGGGCCGCGATTGGAGACCGCGGCTGAGATTCGCCGACTTGCCAAAGATGGCTGCACGCTGGTGGGTATGACGACGATGCCGGAGGCCGCGCTGGCCAAAGAGGCCGGGTTGTCCTATGCCACGCTGGCCGTCGTCGTGAATCCGGCCGCGGGCACCACCGATGGCTCCATCCATGCGGCGATCGAGGCCTCGCTGGGCGCGGGAATGGCGCAAGTCCACCGCGTGCTGGAAGCCCTGGTCGGCGCAACGGATCAGGCTTGAAATCCACCGTATGCAACTAATTGATTCCAAACGGTTGCAGATTCAGTTTTGACTGAATGCTGTTGATTCAGGCACCGACGGCCGAGTTCCACTAATCAATGATAATCTGCCCCGCATACTGCGCCGCTTCGACGGCGTACTTCGGGACCAGGGTCAAGCAGCATGACGAAAAAGGGCAGCGGCAATACGCGTCGCGCGTCGAACAAAAACGATTCGAAGGCAGTATCCGAGGCCAAGCCAGAGCCGGTCGAGGAGGGTGAACTCACTGCGATGACCGCGGCGGACGAAGCCGCCGTGGAGAGCGGTCAGGGTCTGGTCATCGACGGTGATGCGCTGGAGACCGAAAGTCCGCTGCCGGGAGCCGACGAAGGCGCCGTTATTGTGGTGGGGATCGGGGCCTCCGCGGGCGGATTGGAAGCTCTCAAAGAACTGCTGTCCGAACTCCCCCAAAGCCGCAGCCTGAGCTACGTGATCGCTCAGCATCTTTCGCCCACCCATACCAGCTTGCTGCGGGAACTACTGCGACCCGGCACGGACCTGGCGGTCTGTGACCTAACCGATGGTCAGGCTCCGGCACCGAATACGATTTACGTCACGCCGCCGAATCACGATGTGTTGTTGCGTGATGGCGTCTTGCGGCTGTCGACCCCCAAGGCCAGCGTGGGGCCCAAGCCTTCGGTGGACGCATTCTTCCGGTCTCTTGCGGATTCTTTGGGCGAGAACACCGTCGGCATCATCCTCTCGGGCACGGGATCGGATGGCTCTGCGGGTATACGTGCGATCAAGGCCGCCGGTGGCGTGACCATCGTGCAGGACCCCAGTACCGCCAAGTTTGATGGCATGCCGCGCGCGGCTATTCAGACCGGGGCGGTCGATATGGTCATGGTCGCCCACAAGATGGGCGAGGCGCTGGAGGGGCTGGCATCCACGCCGGCTGCGCTGCGCCGCGTGTTGCCGGAAGACAACGACAGCAATGCGTACGGACGTATCTCGTCATCGGTCCGTCGGGCGACAGGGTTTGACCTGAGCCACTACAAGCCTTCCACCATCAACCGGCGTATCCATCGCCGCATGGGTCTGCGCAAGGCGCATAGCCTGGAAGACTACGCCGAGCTGGTCCGGACAGATTCGGAGGAAGCCGGGCTGCTGGCGCGCGATGTACTCATCTCGGTCACATCGTTTTTCCGGGATCCGGATGCATTCCAGGCCCTGGCCGAATCCTTGCGGTCGGTCTGGGAGACCAAGCAGGCCGACGATGTCTTCCGGGTCTGGGTACCGGGCTGCGCAACCGGCGAAGAGGCTTACACCATCGCCATCCTGTTGTCGGAGTTGTCGCGGCATCAGTCGAATACGCCGGAATATCTGATTTTTGCCACGGATCTGGACGAAGACGCGGTCACCTTTGCCCGGACCGGTGTGTTCCCGGAAACCTCGGTCGAGGGCGTGCCCGACCAGCTGCGCAGCCGCTATTTCGAACGCCAGGGACGGACCTACCAGGTCAAGAAATTCCTGCGGCAGAACATGGTTTTTGCTTCACAGAACGTGGTCGAGGATCCGCCCTTTTCCCGTGTTGATCTGATCAGCTGCCGCAATCTGCTGATCTACTTCAATCGTGAGATTCAAAAGCGCGTGCTGCTCACCTTCCACTACGCCATGCGCGCCGGTGGATTGTTGTTTCTGGGGAGCTCCGAATCCATCGAGCTGCATCGTGACCTCTTCTCGACGCTGAACAAGAAAGGCCGTGTTTTCCAGCGCAAGGATGCGTCCACGCCGAACTACGTGCCGGTCATTCCGAAGCGCTTCCCCGAAGAGGCCACTCAGGAGAAGGAAGGGGGCGGACGTCAGCGTCGCGGCCGTGAGCTCAGCTCGCTCAGCCTGCGCTTCACGAACCTGCTGATTAACGAGTACTGCCCGCCGACGGTGGTGATCGACAATCAGGACAATACGGTTCACTTCTCTGGCGATTTACACCCCTTCCTGAAGTTCCCGCAGGGGCCGGCTGACCTGCGGATCTACGACCTGGTCGCAGACCCGTTCAGACCGGAATTGCGTGCGCTGCTGCACCGCTGCCGGCGTGAACGCACCGTGGCCAAGGGCACGGTGTTCCATCTGGGCGAAGGTGTAGACCGACGTCGCATCGTGCCGGTGGTCCGGCCGATGATGATTGATCAACCCGATTATGTGGCGCTGTCATTCGAGACCGCCGCGGTTCCGGCCACCGAAGCGCTGGCCTTCGATGACAAGGATCAGCGTGACAACCTGATCATTGCCGAGTTGGAGCGTGAACTGGCCAGCACACGCCAGCACCTGCAGACGGTCGTTGAAGAGCTGGAAACATCCAACGAGGAGCTGCAGTCGCAGTCCGAAGAGCTGCAGTCCGCCAACGAAGAGTTGCAGTCGACCAACGAAGAGTTGCAGACCTCGAACGAGGAACTGCAGTCGACCAACGAAGAGCTGATGACCGTCAACGACGAGCTTCAGAACAAGTCGGGTGAGCTGGAGGCGATGGCTTCGGATCTGGCCAACGTCAAGAACAGCCTGGACTACCCGCTGCTGGTGCTGGATCGGCGTCTGCATGTCACGCACTACAATTCAGCGACCGAACGCCAGCTGGCCCAGGATCACCTGGAGCCCGGTGTTTCGGTTATTAGCGTTGACTGGAACATCGACATGGAGAGCCTGCTGCCACGGTTCCGCCATGTCATGAAGTCGCGCGAACCCTTCGAACGCCCGATTACCTCCGCTGACAACCGGGTCTTTCAGCTGCGGTCGGTGGCCTATATTCGCTCCAATGGCGATGTCGACGGCGTCGTGCTCACCTGCATTGACGTGACCGACCAGCGTGAAGCGGATCGCCGCGTGCAGCTAAGCGAGGCCCGCCACCGTGCCTCGTTCACCAGCAGCCCGATCGGCCAGGCAATTCTTGACAGCGATTTCGTCATGCGGGACGTGAACCAGGCCCTGCGTGACATGGTCGAGGTGCCGGCCTTGGTGGAAGAGGGCAAACCGTTGTCGTCGATGCTGGGCGGAGAGAGCTTCTCGGCCGTGCAGCGCGAGGCCGCTGACATCCGCGAGGCGCGTCAGTCCAGCGCGCAGCTAGAGGTCCAGTACCAGGGGCACAACGGCGAGCAGCGCTGGGCAGAAATGGCGCTGGGTAGCATTCGCGGCACAGGGGATGAGGCCCGTTACGTCATGCACTTGCGCGACATCAACACGCGCAAGCAGGACGATGAACGCGTTGCAGGTGAGAACCGTCGCCTGGGCCTGCTACACGGCCTGTCGTCGCGCATCGCCAATCGTCACCACACCCAGGAGATTATTGATGGTCTGCTGGAGTTGCTATCGGAGACCTACGATGACGTGACGGTCTCGTTCGGGCTGCTGGAAGACCGCCACCTGGTGACCCGGTCCCAGCGGCCGGCGTCAACCCGCAAGTCCCCGCGCAAGCTGGACCTTGAACTCGCGCCTGAGCTGCGCGACGCCGTTTTGTCGGGCGGCCGGACCGTCGTGGCTCAGTCTCTGGACACCTCAGGGCCTTATCACGATCTTGCCAAACGCCTGAAGAAAGACAAGATTCATGCGCGGGTCGATGTCACGGTGCGCATCGATGGCGCCCAGGCGGGCGCGCTGACGCTGGAAGGCGAGGGCGTGGCCAGACTGAGCGAGCAGGATCTCGACAGCCTCACGGCCGCCGGCGAACTCGTCACCATCTCCTTGCGAAATGCCCGGTCTCGCGAGGTCATGGAGCGTGTGCTTGCCGACCTGGCTGATGAGAAGCAGCGGGCGGATGTGACGCTGGGGGCCATCGGCGATGCCGTGGTCAGCACCAACGCGGATGGCCGCATCACCTACGTCAATCCCATGGTCGAACGCCTGGTCGGCAAGGCCGAGGACGCGTTGATGAACATGCCGGTTGAGGCCTTGTTCGAACTCCGTAGTGTCGAGGGTGAGGAGAGCGCCGAGAACCCGGTCCGCAAGGCGTTGGAGTCGCAGGCACCGGTCGAGTATTACGGTAACGAGTACTACATCCAGCATCCCGATAACCGGCGGGTGTTCGCCGACATCTCCTGCAAGCCACTGGTGGTCAGCGACGGCGAGATGATTGGTGCGGTTGTGGTGATGCGTGATGTCACGGAACAGCGCCTGTTGGCTGAAGAGCTGTCTTTCCGAGCCCGGCATGATGCGCTGACCGGGCTGACGAATCGGGACGAGTTCGAGCGCCGACTCAAGGCGGCGTTCATCGAGAGCCATGCCGAAGCCGCGCAGCATGTGGTGGCGTTCGCGGATTTGGACCAGTTCAAGGTCATTAACGACACCTGCGGGCACGCGGCTGGCGACGAGTTGCTGCGTCAGCTCGCGGTGCTTATCCGATGCAAGCTACGTCGGTCGGATACGCTGGCCCGGCTCGGCGGTGACGAGTTCGGCATCATCCTCGACCACTGTGAACTGGAAGCGGGCAAGCCCATTCTGGAGCAGGCGCTGGAGGCGATTCGAGAGTTTCGATTCGAGTGGCAGGGCAAGACCTACCAGATCACGGTCAGCATTGGTTTAACCGAATTGCACAAGCACAGCGAGTCGGTGGCCGCTGTCATGACCCAGGCCGACGCCGCCTGTTTCATGGCCAAGGAAGAGGGCCGGAACCGGCTTTATGTCTCCGGCAACGACGACGCCGAGATGTCGCGTCGACACGGTGAGATGCATCGTGTCTCGCGCATCTCCAGTGCCATCGAAGAGAATCGCTGCGAGCTGGTCTACGAAGATCTGGTCCAGGTCGATGACCGAAAGCAGGTCGCGTATCGCGAGCTATTGGTGCGCATGCGCGATGAAGACGGCAAGTTGATGACACCGGATCAGTTCATTCCAGCGGCGGAGCGGTATTTCCTGACCGGCTCGCTGGACCGCTGGGTCATCGACAATGCCCTGAAGTTCTTGGCCGAGCATCTTAAGTCTTCGCCGCCGGTGACCGCGGTCAACGTATCGGGACAAACTATCGGCGATCGGTCATTCGTCGAGTACGTGCGCGAACGGCTTAAGCACTACAAGATTCCGGGCGAGCGGTTCTGTATCGAAATCACCGAAACCGCAGCCATTGCTCATCTGCCCGAGACTGCGCGCCTGGTCTCGAGTCTTAGCGAGCTGGGGGTGAAGTTCGCGCTGGACGACTTCGGTGCGGGCATGTCGTCGTTCGCCTATCTCAAGAATCTACCCGTGCAGTACATCAAGATCGATGGCACTTTCGTGCGGCAGATGGCGGCGAACCATGTTGATCGCACCATGGTAGAAGTCATCAACCGAGTGGGCCACGAGTTCAAGCTGATCACGATTGCCGAGCACGTCGAGACGGCAGATCTCATCCCGATACTGAGCGAGATCGGCGTCGATTTGATGCAGGGCTACGAGATCATGCGTCCCACCCCGTTGGGCAAGTAGTCGGCGCCCGCGGTGATCCGGTTTTAGTCGCCGACGCGTGTGACTCGGGCGAGGACGCCAAAGCGGGGGTGGTCAAAATAGTGCAGCTCGTTTAGACGCACCCGCCGCTGCTCCTTGATGTGGAACACGCGAGCGTCCGCCTCATCGAGCAGTTGGCCCGTCTCGACCCCGGCTCCTGACTGCTGCTGGACCCACCAAAGGTCGATGTCCAGGTGCAGGTAGCGCTGGGCATACAGGCTGATCGTCCCATCCAGTTGGTCGATCCGGATCGGCTCCGGCTGGACCACACCCCAGTCCGCGGATCCGGGGGGTACTTCGGATAGCAGCTCATCGCCGGTCTCCGTGGCCGCGGTCTCGTCGGTGCCGTCCACGGATTGATCATCGGCTGTCGCGATGCTGCCGGCCGGCTCGGCCTCGCTGTAGATTTCCGAGACATACCGCCGTTCTGGCGTGGGCAAGATCTCCACCGTGACCCCATCATTCAACCGCAGCGCAGGCGCCTGTCGCCGACTCTTTCCCGCTTGGACCCAGCTCGCCCGTAGATAGGGCACGAACGCCTGGGCATTGCGGAGTCGATTCCATGCCTGATCCAGGCCGAAGCTGTCATCGGGCAGCCTACGGACACCCACGGACTGTAGTGCGCCGCTGGCGCCCAGGGCGATGCCGTTGGCCTCGAATCGATCAATGGCAGCTGATGCCTCGTCCGGCGAGCCATTCGGGGTAGCCTGGTTCAAAAAGACGATGACATCCACACGGAACTCGGAGGCCAGTGCCGGCTGCACGGTCGCGGCGATCAGTGCCGCAATCAACAAGGTGAATTTCATGATGCTAGTTTACCGCCGCCGGGCTACGCGGTCGCTTCTGCGCTGGCGGGATGCAGCTGATCCAGCAGCGCAATCATGGCGGTAAGCCTGTCACCAGGCGCCTCGTGGTCCCATTGCGCGACGATGGTTGTTGCGCCGTCGAATCGATGCTTGCGCGGATTGGACTGGATAAAGGCAATGAGGGCAGCTGGGTCCACGTCGGCTTTGGGTTTGAATTCGATACGGGCACTTCCGGCGCCGGCCTTAATTTTCCGAATGCCGATTTGCTCGCAGCGCTGCCGCAAGCCCGCCAGGGCGAACAGCTGCTCGGCCCGCTCCGGCAGCAGGCCGAAGCGGTCGATCATCTCCACTTTCAGCTCGCGGAGCGCTCCAGGCGAGGTCGCGCTGCTGATGCGCTTGTAGAGTGTGAGCCGCAGGGTGACATCCGGGACATAGTCGTCGGGAATGAGTGCGGGTACACCCAGGTCGATGTCGGCGCCGGCCGACCAGGGATCTTCATCATCGAGCGTATCGCCGGACTTCAGTGCCCGAACGGCGCGCTCCAGCAGTTGCGAGTAGAGCGCAAAGCCGATCTCCTCAATTTGCCCGCTTTGCTCTTCGCCGAGCAGCTCGCCTGCGCCGCGAATCTCTAGGTCATGTGTGGCCAGGGTGAACCCTGCTCCCAATTCGCCCAGCGACTCGATGGCTTCGAGGCGCTTGAGCGCGTCCTGCGACAGCGCGCGCATGGAGGGTACGAGTAGGTAGGCGTAGGCCCGATGATGTGACCGGCCCACACGCCCACGGAGCTGATGCAGCTGGGCAAGCCCCAACTTGTCGGCGCGGTCCATGACGATGGTGTTGGCCGTCGGCACGTCGATGCCAGATTCAACGATGGTGCTACAGACCAAAATATTGAAGCGCTGGTGATAGAAATCGAGCATCACCGATTCCAGTTCGCGCTCACGCATCTGGCCATGGGCCGTGCGAATGTCGGCCTCGGGCAGCAGTTCTCGCAGCTCACTGGCGGCCCGCTGCATGGTGCTGACTTCGTTGTGCAGGTAGTAGACCTGACCGCCGCGGCGGATCTCGCGCAGGCAGGCCTCCCGAACCAAGGCTTTATCCCAGTCTGCGACAAAGGTCTTGATCGGATTTCGCGCAGTCGGCGGCGTGGCAATAATCGATAGATCGCGTAGGCCGGCCAGGCTCATGTTCAGCGTGCGCGGAATGGGGGTGGCCGTGAGGGTGAGCAGATCAACCTCGGCCCGCAGGCGCTTGAGCGCTTCCTTGTGGCGGACACCGAATCGGTGCTCCTCATCCACGATCACCAGGCCCAGGTCCTTGAATTTGACGTCTTTCTGCAGCAAGCGATGGGTGCCGACCACGATGTCGACCTTGCCCTCGCGCATCTCATCCAACAGCGCGGTCTGCGCCTTCGCGGACCGCAGGCGTGACATCGATGCGACACGCACCGGCCAGTCGGCGAAGCGATCCATGAAGTTCTGGGCATGCTGGCTGGCCAGCAGGGTCGTCGGCACCAACAGGCAGACCTGCCGGCCATTGGAGACGGCGACGAAGGCTGCCCGCATGGCCACCTCGGTCTTGCCGAATCCGACATCACCGCAGACCACGCGGTCCATGGGATGCGGGACGGACATGTCATCGATGACGGCCTGAATGGCGCTTAGCTGGTCGGGTGTTTCCTCGAACGGGAACCCTTCGGCAAACCGGGCATAGTCCGCGGCATCCAGGTCGAAGCGATGGCCCGGTTTGGCGGCACGGCGGGCCTGGATACTGAGCAGCTCGGCAGCGGAATCGCGGGCCTTTTCGGCGGCCTTCTTGCGCACCTTGCTCCACCGGTCATTGCCGAGGGCGTGCAAGGGGGCCGACTCGGGTTCGGCTCCGGTGTAGCGATGAATGAGGTGGAGCGAACCGACCGGCACATAGAGCTTGTCTCCGCGCGCATACTCCAGGCGCAGGAACTCCATCTCCTGGTCGCCAACGGTTAGCCGGTCCAGACCCATGTAGCGTCCGACGCCATGCTCCTGGTGGACGACCGGGGCGCCGACCTTCAAGTCGGAGAGGTTGCGAAGAACGGTTTCTGGATCTCGCACGGCGCGGCGGCGGCGTGTCGCCGGTGGCTTCGAGCCGACCAGCTCTGTTTCCGTGATCACACGAATCGCCGGGTCGCGCAGGGCGAACCCCTGGGCTAGCGGAGCCACGCAGATCCCGAACGGTTTGGAGTCGCCGATAAAGCGTGACCAGCTCGGATAGCTACGGGGGGGCTGACCCAAGGGGCGGAGCAACTCCAGTAGCTCTTCGCGGCGACCCTGGGACTCCGTTAGCAGCAGCAACCGCCTGGCATCTCCGTCGTTCAACAGCTCCCCGATTCGGGTTCTGGCATGGCCGCGATCCGCTGCGGCTTCGCGGATCGGGCTGGGTTCGATGTCAAACTCCACCGCGCCGGCCTGCACGTGCGCGGCAACCTGCACCTGCGCCAGCGGCTCGAGCCATTCTTTGGCTACGGCTGGCGCGATGAACGCCTGTTCGGGCGTCAGCAATGGGCGCTCGGGGTCGACCCCCAGATTTTCATGGCGAGCCTGAATGCTGTGCCATGTCTTTTCCAGGGCATCGTCGACGCCAGCGGCGCTGACGACCGTGGTCTGGGCAGGCAGGTAATCGACGATGTGCCCGGTCTGTTCAAAGAACAGCGGCATGTAGGCCTCAATGCCTGCGGGCATTTGCCCTTTCGACACGCTCTGATAGACGCGGTGACTGGTGAGATCACCGGTGAATGCATTGCGGTACTGGCGTCGAAATCGCTCGATGCCGGCATCATCGGTTGGAAACGCGGTCGCCGGCAGTGGCTTGATCTCTGCCACCACATCCTGAGAGCGCTGCGTTTCCGGGTCGAACAATCGAATCGAATCGACCTCGTCGTCGAGCCAGTCGATGCGGTAGGGCGCCGGGCTGCCCATCGGAAACAGGTCCATCAGGGCACCGCGCAGGGCATACTCGCCGTGGCTTTGGACCTCAGCCACGGCCTGGTAGCCCGCCGACTCAAGGGTCTGGCGTAGCGCGAGCGGGGGCAGGGTCTGTCCTTGTCGGACCGATAGCGTGCTCGCCGCGACATAGGCTGGTGGCGGCAGGCGTTGTAACAGGTTGTCGGCGCCAATGATTAAAACGCCGGCCTGCAGATCCGGAATACGAGCCAGCGCTGCCAAACGCTCCGAGACGACCTCGGGCAGTGGCGACAGGGCGTCATAAGGAAGAATTTCCATGTCCGGGAAATGCAGGACAGGGCAGGCATCATCGGCGAAGAACTTGCAGATGGCCTCGAGTTGGTATGCATGTTGCTCATCTCGAGCACACAGCATCACGAGTTCATTGGAGCGACGTGCCAGCTCGATGGCGGCCAGCGCCAGACCAGGATCCGGAAGCGGATTCCAGGTTTCGACTTGACCACGCGTCGGCGTGGGTGGCTGGAGTAGGGGAGCGTTGGGTACCATGATCGGCGGCGAAGAATGGACCACGCGTGCGTCAAAGACAATCGCCGCGTAGATGTGCATCGCAACATTTTGTAATGACAGGGCCAGGCCGCATCGGGATAATGCGCCGATTCGGTGATGTCGCTCGACACAGGGGAAACCAAGCATGAAGAGGTTATTGGCACCACTGCTGGCCGTCACGGCCGCGTGGTCAGGGATGGGTATTGCAGGTGAGACGTTGGCAACGGAGTCGGCGTTCATCAGCATGCCGTGGTTGGAGCCAGCGGGTACGATCAGTACAACTGACGACCAGGTCGGCCTGGACCGTGCGCTGGGTTTGGAGCGCGACGCAGGTCTGGCCATCGGTTTCAGCATCGCCCCGGAGTGGATGTACGGCTGGGATCTGCGGTCGAGCTTCACGACGTTGAGCTTTGATCGCCGTATCGATGCATTCAACGACTTCACTTTGTTGGGTGTCGACGTGGATGCCGGCAGTTCATCCGTGACGTCGTCGTGGCAGGCTCGCCAGCTCGATGTCTTTGCTGTCATGCCGTACGAAGGGCTGCATTTCGGCACGATTTACGAGCTGGGCTTGGGTGCTCGGTTGCTGGATTCGAAGTTTGATCTGCGCGAGACCGGTTCGCAGGCCAGCGCGCAGACCGGATCGGCTCGCCTGCTGGACTATCGTCCAATCGCGCACTTCGGTGTACGCCAGCCGCTGTTCCAGGGCGGTCAGCTGCAGTTCCAGGCCAGCGGTTATCCGGTGAGCGGCAACTCGATGTTGGACTCGTCGCTGAGCCTGATTCTTGACGACCCGGAGAGCGATTTCTCGCTCAGCATCGGTTATCGCTACATCAATTACGAGTACGACAACGAGCACAACGTTGCCTACGATGTCGAAGCCTCCGGTTTTGCGATCGGCCTGCTATTCGACCTCGGCGCCGTGCAGTGGCCGGTCAAGGCGGACGATGACGCCGATGGCGTACGCAACGCACGTGACCGCTGCCCGGATTCCGCGGCCGGCGCATCGGTTGATGGCTTTGGTTGCGAGCCCGACCAAGACCAGGACGGCGTGCCCAACGAAACGGATGCCTGCCCGACCACAGCGCCGGGCGTGGCTGTCGATGAGACCGGCTGCATGCTGGACTCCGATGCCGACGGCGTGGGTGATGGTCGGGATCAGTGCCCCGACACGCCTGCAGGCGAGCCTGTCGAGGCCAATGGCTGCTCCTTTGACGAGGACGGCGACGGTGTGACCGATGCCATCGACGAATGTCCGGCCACGCCGCCGGGTGTGGTCGTGGACGCCAAGGGCTGCGGGGCCGACAGCGACGCCGACGGGGTCGCCGATGGCTTTGACCAATGCCCCGACACGCTGGAAGGCCTCCCGGTGAATGCAGAAGGTTGTGCCATTGACGCCGCACCGGTTGCCGACTGTGGCGTCGGCGGCCTGGATTGTGCCGGCGTCGGTGATGCGGTGCTGCTGCCGACGGTTCAGTTCGCGACCGGGCGCGCCGTGCTGACCGAAGGTGCGCGCGAGACGCTGGATCAGGTTGCGCTGACCTTGCAGCGCCGCCCCGATCTTGCTGTCGAGGTACAGGGCCATACCGATTCGGTGGGTGCTGCGGATGACAATCAGCGTCTGTCCGAAATGCGGGCCCAGTCTGTCGTTGATTACCTGATTTCCGTGGGTGTGTCCGCCGGTCGCATGTCTCCGGTGGGTTACGGCGACACCGAGCCCATGGCGAGCAACGAAACGGCCAGCGGCCGGGCGCAGAATCGCCGGGTTGTCCTGGTGGTGACCGACGCCTAATTGATCGGAAGCGACTGAACCGGGTTGGTTGACCCGGTTCGTCATGGCGCGGGGGCCGCGGCCTCCGCGCTATTTTTTTGCGTCGCGGTAGCGCAGGGTCAAATCGCCGTAGGCATCAATACGGCGGTCACGCAGATAGGGCCAGATTCGGCGCACCTTCTCCGAACGTGCCAGGTCCACGCTTGCGACCAGGGTTTGTCGCTCGTTGCCCGCCCGGGCCAGGACTTCGCCCTGCGGCCCACAGACGAAGCTGCTGCCCCAGAACTCCGCTCCGGCAGTGGCTTCGGACGGATCGGCCTCGAAACCCACACGATTAACGGCGGCCACAGGCAGACCGTTGGCCACGCCATGGGCGCGCTGGATGGTGATCCAGGCATCCTGCTGCCGCTGCATTTCGTCGCTGTCGTCGTCCGGGTCCCAGCCGATGGCGGTGGGGTAAATCAATAGTTCAGCGCCCGCGAGCGCCATGAGCCGTGCGGCCTCGGGAAACCATTGATCCCAGCACACCAGCACGCCCAGGCGTCCAACAGCGGTATCGATGGGCTCGAAGCCCAGATCGCCCGGCGTGAAGTAAAACTTTTCGTAGTATCCGGGATCATCGGGGATGTGCATCTTGCGATACACGCCAGCAAGCCGCCCGTCGTTGTCGAGCACGACGGCGGTGTTGTGATAAAGCCCCGGGGCGCGGGCCTCAAACAGCGAGCCGACGATGACCACGCCGAGCTCTTCTGCCAGCGCACTCAACCGATCTGTCCCCGGCCCCGGGATGGGCTCGGCCAGGTCACAGAGGCTGGTGTCTTCGGTCTGGCAGAAGTAAAGACTGGCATGGAGTTCCGGCAGTATGACCAGCTCGGCGCCCTGCGCCGCCGCTTCCCGGACGCCGCGTTCCGATTCCTGCCAGTTCGCCGCCATGTCGTCACTGCAGGCGTGCTGGATCAGGCCGATCACCAGTGGTTTGTTCATGTGCCGTCTCCCATCCGGGGAATGTTCATCGTGACGCAGTGCAGGCTGCCGTTCTGGGTAATCAGCGCCCTGCAATCGACGGGTTCGATCCGGCGCCCCGCGAAGGCGTCGTCCAACCGGCGTAGGGCCAGATCATCGGCTGCCGTCTTGTAGACCGGCACCAGCACCAGGTCGTTCAGAATCAGGAAATTCGCATAGCCAGCGGGCAGGCGCCGGCCGAACTCATCGGTTTGAGGTGCCGGGAGTGGCAAGGGCACGAGGTCGAATGCATGACCATCGCGGTGCCGTAGCTCGCGCAGTTGATCCCGCATGGTGGACAGTGACCCGTGGTGCGAGTCCAGCGCATCATCACAGGCTTGATAGGCGATGACCTCCGGGCTCACAAAGCGGGCGAGGGTGTCGATATGGCTGTCGGTGTCGTCGCCTTCCAGATGACCCGCTGACAGCCAGAGTAGCTGCACGATGCCGAGCCACTCATGTAGCTGTCGCTCCAGGCGATGGCGCTCGACCTGCGGATTCCGGCGTGGGTCCAGCAAGCAGGCTTCCGTGGCGAGCAGGCAGCCTTGACCATCGGTCTCGATGCCACCGCCTTCCAGCGTCCAGTCCACGTTGACCCGCTGCGCAGGTCTGAGCACGCCCGCTGCGTCGAGCTGCTGGGTGATGCGGTTGTCCTGGCGGGCGTCGAACTTGCCGCCCCAACCATCAAATCGAAAATCTAACGCCCGCGGCGTCGTCTCCTCGAAGACTGTAATCGGGCCATGGTCACGCGCCCAGACGTCATCGCTGTGGCAGGGCACGATGTGCACACGGTCAGCCGGCACGGCTGCTATCGCCAATTGCTCCCTGACATGAGCAGGGTCCTGCGCGGCGACAATGAGGTCGGCCTGCTGTGTGATCAGCCCGGCCAGCTGCCGAAAAACCGGTTCGACGTCTGAGAATGCGCGGCCCCAGTCCGTGCCGACATGCGGCCAGGTGAGAAGAACGCGGGATTGCGGCTCGAATTCAGCCGGCCAGTGAATGGACACGATGACGGCTCCAGTCAGTCGTTCGATTGGCTGGTTGGTGGGGGGGCGCGCCGGCACAAACGCCGGGGCAGATCTAATGCGCCGGCCGCAGTTCGTTGGCGCGGTAGATGGGAGCGGGCGCGTCGGGCACGACGGCGTGCAGGACGAACTGATGCTCGAAGACGACGACGAACTCGGGGTAAATCCAGCGGGAAATGGGCGGATCGCCGACGGCTGCAACGCGGCGGGACGGCTCGCCGTACTGCCGACGTACGGAGGTCTTGCTCATGCCACGCGTTGGGGTGGCTGGACGGCTGAGCTGTTCGCCCAGCGGCTGATCCCCGGCTGGCAGGTCCAGCACGTCGGCCGGCGCCTGAAACGCCGCGAGCGCCATGGTCAGTCCGCTGATCAACACCCAGTTGCGCATGCCCAAATCGACTTTTTTCAGAATGATCATGACTATAGCACCGGCCCAGGGGCACGAAAACAAGTAGAATCGCAGGATGTTCCAGCCCTTCGAACTGGCCATTGGCCTGCGCTACACGCGCGCCAAGCGCCGTAATCATTTCATCTCGTTCATCTCATTGATTTCCATGCTTGGCATCGCGCTGGGTGTGACGGCATTGATCACGGTGCTGTCTGTCATGAACGGATTCGAGCGCGAATTGCGTGAACGCATTCTGGGCATGACCTCGCATGCCACCGTCGCTGCCTTCGAGGGCGGACTCGAGGCACCACAAGCGGTGGCGGAGCTGGCGGGGCGCCACCCGGATGTGCTGGGCGTGGCACCTTATGTCGAGGGCGAGGGCATGGCACGCCGCGCGGGTACGCTGTCCGGCGTGTTGCTGCGAGGCATCGAGCCCAGTCAGGAGATCGCGGTCTCAGATGTTGGCGATCACATGGTATCCGGTGCGCTAACCGACCTCGAGGCGGGAGCCTTCGGTTTGGTGGTGGGCATCGAACTGGCCCGTGCGCTGGGGCTGGCGCCTGGGGACAAGGTGGACTTGATGATTCCCCAGGCCAGTGTCACGCCGGCTGGACTGACCCCGCGTTTCAGGCGATTTACCGTGACGGGCGTATTTGAAATCGGCATGTACGAATACGACCGATCCATGGTGTACATGCACATTGATGATGCCGCGGCGCTGTACCGGCTGGGTGATCGCGTCACTGGCCTGCGGCTTAAGCTCAAGGACATGTTTGCCGCACCGCGCGTCAGCCGTGAGGTTGCAGATCTGCTCCCCGGTTTTGTCTACGTGCGGGACTGGACACAGCAACATGCGAATTTCTTTCGCGCCGTGCGGACCGAAAAGATCGTGATGTTCGTCATCCTGAGTCTGATCGTCGCCGTGGCCGCGTTCAATATCGTCTCGACGCTGGTCATGGTCGTAACCGACAAGCAGGCAGATATCGCGATTCTTAGAACGCTGGGCGTCTCACCGGGTTCGGTGACGATGATCTTCATCGTGCAGGGCGCGCTGATCGGTCTGGTCGGAACCGCATTGGGCCTGGCGGGTGGAATCGGGCTGGCGCTGAACGTGGAGACCCTGGTCCCGGCGCTGGAACGCTTGCTGCATCAGGACTTTCTCGCCGCCGATGTCTATTACATCAGCGATCTGCCCTCGGAACTGCATGGTTCGGATGTCTTGAAGATTGCAGGTTTGTCGCTTGTGCTGGGGCTTGTTTCGACGATTTATCCGGCCTGGCGAGCTGCTCGGGTCCAGCCCGCGGAGGCCCTACGCTATGAGTGAGCAGCCGCGGATTGAGGCCAGGGGTGTGAGCAAGGGCTTTCGGGAAGGGCGGGCCTCGGTCCAGGTCCTGGAGTCGCTGGATTTACAGGTGGCGGCTGGCGAGAGCGTCGCGATACTGGGCGCCTCGGGCTCCGGTAAGAGCACGCTGCTGCATGTTCTCGGCGGTCTGGACACGCCGAGTGCGGGTGAGGTGTTCGTGGACGGTCAGGCCATGGCGTCGTTGAGTGATGCAGGGCGTGGGCGACTGCGTAACGCCAAGCTGGGGTTCGTCTACCAGTTCCATCACCTGCTGCCAGAGTTCACGGCGTTGGACAATGTCGCCATGCCTCTTGTCATCCGTCGTGGGGAGGCCGCACGCAGTGCACGGGCGCAAGCCCAGGCGTTGTTGGAGCGAGTGGGCTTGGGACACCGGTTGGACCACAAACCGGGTGAGCTGTCGGGTGGCGAGCGTCAACGCGCGGCTGTCGCCCGGGCGCTGGTCACGCGTCCCGCCTGCATGCTGGCCGACGAGCCGACGGGCAACCTTGACAGCGATAGCGCCGATAGCGTGTTTGAGCTCATGCAATCACTGAACCGCGAACTGGGGACCAGCTTGGTGGTGGTGACCCATGATCATGGTCTGGCCGCCCGGCTGGATCGTCGCTGCCTGTTGCGCGACGGGCGGTTAGAAGCGGTCTGATCGGGCTGCGCCCGCCTGGCCGATGCTGGATTTGCGTTGGTTGGCGGTTGCCGCTGTGCTGGGGCAACTGGCTGCGGTCAGCGGGTGGGTGGACGCGCGTGCGATTTGGCTGGTCTGCGCGATGGCGTGTGTGCTGCTACTGCTCGCCGGGGCGCTTCGGTCCACACGGGTCGGGACCGCATCACGGGCCTTGGCGGGCCTGGCGCTGCTGGGGATGGGATGGTCGCTTTGGAGCGCGCTCAGCCTAAGCGTGGTGGGTGACCGGCTTGCGCAGCGTTGGTCGGCGACGGCCGATGTGGCCGTTGTCGCGGGACATATCATCGATTTGCCGTCTCGAGACGAGCATCGCGCACGGTTCCGGTTCCAGGTGTCCGACAGCGATGAGGTGCTGTGGCTGAGCTGGTATCGCAGCGCGCCAAGCTTGCACTCGGGGGATTGCTGGCGCCTGCACGTCCGGCTGCGCGATTTGCGCGGACTGGCCAACGAGGGCGGGTTCGATTACGAGCGGTGGTTGTTGCGTCAGGGGTTTGCCGCGCGGGGCACCGTCCGTGGAGGTGAGCGCTGTGATGCCAACCGGGCAGACGTCGATCGCTGGCGTGACCGAGTCGGGCATCAGCTCAACGAAGGGCTTGGCGCATCCGCAGGGGCGGCCGTGGTACGGGCCCTTGTGGTGGGCGATCGGCGTGGATTCGACCAGGATGCCTGGGCCACGCTAAGGCGAACGGGCGTCGGGCATCTGGTCGCGATTTCTGGCCTCCACATCGGGTTGTTGGCGGGGCTGGCAGGTTGGCTCGGGGCACGCCTGTGGCGACTGTCGGCGAGACTTTGTCTGCTGTGGCCAGCACCGATGGTGGGCGCGGTGATCGGCGTGGCCGCAGCGGCCGCCTATGCCACGGCGGCAGGTTGGTCGGTCTCTACCCAGCGTGCGTGGATCATGGTCGCGGTTCTGGCGGTGTCGCTCTGGGGCCCGGGTCGACCGGGTCTCGGGATCGGATTGTCGGCGGCCGCCTTGCTGGTATTGGGACTGGATCCGCTCGCGACCCTGGACCCGGGTTTCTGGTTGTCATTTGGGGCGGTGGGCTGGATTGCCTGGATGGCGCCGTTGCTTCCCCGCGCAGCGCCCCTGCCTGCGCTGATCTTGTTGCAAATCGGCCTGTCGCTTGGACTGGCGCCGCTGACGCTGTTCTGGTTCGGTGAGTCTTCGCTGGTCGGTGTGCTGCTCAACCTCTTGCTGGTACCCGCATTCGCCGTGATCGTGCCCTTGGTGCTGGGGCTGGCGGTCGGTGCCCTTTGGCTGCCCGCTGTGTTCGGGCCGCTGCTCTCTGTGGTCGCCGGCGGACTGAGCTGGGGAATGGACGGGCTGGATGCGATGAGTAGCCAGGCCTGGGCGAGCGCCAGTCTGACGCCGGGGTGGGCTGCAGCTGCGCTGGCGTTGCTTGGCACTGCAGTCATCCTGGCGCCATTGCCCTGGAGCTTGCGCGGGCTGGGCGCATTGCTCTGGCTCCCGTTGTTGTGCCCGACAGAACGCATGCCGGCCGCCGGCGCATGGATTGATGTACTGGACGTGGGGCAGGGGCTTTCGGTCGTGGTACGCACGCCGCGCCACAGTTTGGTGTACGACGCCGGGCCGGCCTATGCCAGTGGCTTCGATACCGGCGCGGCCGTTGTCGTGCCGATGCTGCGGGCCAACGGGCTGCGAGAGTTGGACCGCCTTGTTGTCTCCCACGGTGACAACGACCATGCGGGTGGGGCGGCGGCCGTGATGGCGGCGTATCCTGGAGCGGAACGCTGGGGCTATGGCGGTCAACCCTGCCAGGCGGGCGCCCACTGGACCTGGGATGACGTCCGATTCGAGTGGCTTCACCCCGGGACCAAGGGCGATGCGCAGGGCGCCGGAAACAATACCTCCTGCGTGCTGCGGATCGAATCGCCTGGTGGTGCCTCTGCATTGTTGACGGGCGATATAGAGGCAACGGTCGAACGAGACCTGTACACCCGGATGCCCGCAGATTTGGATAGCGACATGCTGCTGGTCGCGCATCATGGCAGCGCCAGTTCCTCGACGCCTGGGTTTATCGATGCTGTGGCGCCCGATTTCGCCGTTGTGGCGGCCGGGTGGCGCAATCGATGGGGATTTCCGCGCCCACAGGTTCGGGCGCGCTACGTCGATCGTGGGATGCCGTTGTTCGTCACCGGAGACACCGGGCAGCTGCGCATTGTGCTTCCCCTGAACGGGCCCGCCGGACTGCAGTGGCAGTACCGGCAGGCGTATTCCCGTCCGTGGCGCGCGCGAAGTGGCGAGGCCGCTGCCCGTTAGGGAAACGCTGCAGTTGGATGCAGCGCAACAGGCCACTATCATCGCGCGATGACAGACGTACTGACTGGGGACTCAGACCCGACGCCACGACAGGTCTATCGCCGCCTTCTGGGTTACGCCACGCCGCACTGGCGCATGTTTTTGCTGGCGATTGTCGGCATGACCCTGCTGTCGGCCGCGGACGTGGGGCTGACCGCGCTCATGCAGCCGCTGCTGGACGGCAGTTTCGTGGAGCGCGACCCCAAGATCATTCGCTTGATGCCCATCGCCATCCTGGTGCTTTTCCTGACCCGAGGCGTGGCGCAACTCACCGCCAGTTATTGCATGGCCTGGGTCGGGCGAAAGGTCATCAAGACCATTCGCACGGACTTGTTCTCGCAGTACCTGCGTCTACCCGTGAGCTTTTTTGACCGGGAGGCGGGTGGGCAGCTCATCGCTCGTCTGACGTATCACGTGGATCAGGTCGCTGAATCCACAACCTCTGCCATCGGCACGGTCATCAAGGATGGTCTGACCGTGATCGGCCTGCTTTGCCTGATCGTCTATCTCAATTGGAAGCTGGCCTGCTTTGTTCTGGTGGTGGGTCCGTTAATCGCGGGGTTGGTCCGCATCGTCAGCCGGCGCTTCCGCAAGCTGTCAAGGCGCATTCAGAACTCCATGGGCAACACCGTCCACGTCGCTGACGAGGTGATCTCAGGCCATCGCGTGGTCAAGGTCTTTGGTGGGCAGACGCTGGAGGCCGAGCGCTTCGAGGAAGTCAACGAGTACAACCGGCGGCAACATCTCAAGATGGTGCTGTCGCAGGTCGGCAGCACCGCATTGATTCAATGGATTGCGGCCTTTGCCATCTCGGCCATTGTGTTCATTGCCACGACGCAGCCAACCATGACGCCGGGCGCATTCGCCGCTTTCATGGGGGGGCTGATCGGGCTTTTGCGACCACTGCGCAACCTGACAACGGTGAACGAGCGGATCCAGCGCGGTATCTCCGCTGCCGCCGAGATCTTTGATCTGCTGGACCAGACCCCCGAGCAGGATACGGGTCAGCGGGTGATCGACCGGGTGAACGGCGAGCTGGTCTTCGATGCCGTCAGCCTGCGTTACACCGACAGCAGCAAGCCCGCGGTGAATGGGGTAGATCTGACCGTGCCTGCAGGCCAGGTGGTGGCGTTTGTCGGTCGCTCTGGGAGTGGAAAAACCAGCTTGTTATCGCTGATTCCGCGCTTCTACCAGCCCTCATCCGGTGAGATTCGTCTGGATGGGCATGCGCTTGAGGACTACGAGCTGACCAGTTTGCGGAGACAGATTGCGCTCGTTGACCAAAGCGTGACGCTGTTCAATGCCACGGTTGGCGAGAACATCGCCTATGGCGTGGGTCGTCCGGTCTCCGATGAGGACATTCGTCAGGCGGCCCGCAGCGCGCATGCGCTCGAGTTCATTGAGCGACTGGAGCAGGGTTTCGACACACAAATCGGTCAGAACGGCGTGTTGTTGTCGGGTGGTCAGCGACAGCGCATTGCCATCGCCCGTGCGATTCTCAAGGATGCCCCGATTCTGATTCTTGATGAGGCCACTTCGGCGCTGGATACAGAATCCGAGCGTAAGATTCAGGCGGCCTTAGAAGGCTTGATGAAAGGCCGGACCACGCTGGTGATCGCGCACCGGCTTTCGACGATCCAGAATGCCGACCTGATCGTGGTGATGGACGATGGCCGCGTTGTCGAGCAGGGGACCCACACGGATCTGCTGCGTCGCAACGGTGCCTATGCCGCGCTGCATCAATTGCAGTTTGAAGACGACTAGTTCGGGCGGCGGGCCGTGATCGAACGGGTATGGCAATCGCGGTGGCATCCTCTGGCCTGGCTCTTCTGGCCCGTCGCCTGGCTGTTTGGACTGGTCACGGCGCTGCGACGCCTGGGGTACCGCAGGGGTTGGCTGCGCAGCCAAGCATCCGATGTCCCGGTTATTGTGGTCGGGAACCTGACCGTCGGAGGGGTCGGCAAGACGCCGCTGGTGGCCTGGCTGGCCGGTTATCTACAAGATCAGGGCTTGCGAGTCGGCGTGGTCTCCCGAGGCTATGGCCGCCAGTCTCGTGGCCTCGTGACCGTGTCGGATGGGCAGCGGGCGGAGGCCGAGGCGCTAGGTGATGAGCCCGCCCTGCTGGCCGATGGCGGATTGCCCGTGGCGGTCGCCGAGCGTCGGTCGGATGCCGTGGCCGCATTGGCGCCGAGCTGCGACGTGTTGCTGGCAGACGATGGTTTGCAGCATTACGCCATGGCCCGAGCCGCGGAGGTGTTGGTGGTCGATGGGGAGCGTCTATTCGGCAATCGATGGCTCCTGCCGGCCGGGCCCCTGCGAGAACCGCTGCGCCGCGCGCGCCACTGTGATCTGGTGGCGGTGCGTGGGGGTGGGGCCTTGGGGCTAGCCGCTGTCCGGCGTCTGTTGCCGGGGGCTGCGGTGTTTCAGTTCGATGTCCATGCCGATCGGGTGGAATCCTTGAGCACGGACGATGTGGCGCCGCTACACACCTGGGCTGGCCGGCGGGTTCACGCCGTTGCCGGGATTGGCCTGCCGGAACGTTTTTTCAATGCTTTGCGTCGGGCAGGCCTGCAGGTACAGGCACATCCGTTTCCGGACCACCATATCTTTCGGCCCGACGATCTGGCCTTCGGCGATGATTGCCCTGTACTGATGACAAGCAAGGACGCCGTAAAATGCCGTCACTTCGGTGACCGTCGGCTCTACCAGGTTTCGGCCAGGGTGGAGCCGGGTCCCGGATTCCGTGAGGCCCTGAATGCCCAGGTGAATCGCCTGCGGACGTTAGTGTCCACGCCATAGCACAGCTTTTGGAGTCACTCCGTTGGATAATAAGTTGCTGGATTTACTGGTCTGCCCGGTCTCGAAGGCCCCTCTGCGGTTGAGTGAGGATCACAAGGAGCTGATTTGCGATGCCAGCCGGTTGGCCTATCCGATTCGTGATGGGATTCCTGTGATGCTGGAATCCGAGGCTCGCGAACTCGACCCGGACGAATGAGCCCGTCGTTTTCGGTTGTTGTCCCCGCGCGTTATGGATCGGAACGGTTTCCGGCCAAGGTGTTGGCCGATTTGCATGGCCGTCCGCTGGTTGCGCAAACAGCCGAGGCGGGGCGCTTAAGCGGGGCTGGCGAGGTCATTGTCGCCACGGATGATCGTCGTGTCGTTGATGCTCTGGCGCCGTTCGGGCTGCCGTGTGAGATGACATCGACCGCGCATACTTCAGGAACCGACCGCATTCACGAAGTTGCCCAGCGTTTGGGCTGGGCGGATGACCACATTGTGGTTAATTTGCAGGGTGACGAACCGATGATGCCGCCGGAGATCATCCGCGCATGCGTAGACGCGCTGGTCGCGAATCCGACGGCCGATATCGCGACGCCGGTTCATGCCATCCACCAGGTCGGCGATTTTCTCTCGCCCCATGTCGTCAAAGTGGTGCTGGATGGAGACAGTCGGGCTCGCTACTTCAGCCGGGCGCCTATTCCCGCGTCACGCAAGGCATTGCTATCCGGTGTTCAGGCGTTACCGGATGCGGGCGCCTGGCGGCATATCGGGCTGTATGCGTACCGATGCGCCGCCCTTGCGAAACTGGCTGCGCTGCCACTGGCGCCGACCGAGCAGGACGAATCACTGGAGCAGCTGCGAGCCTTGTGGAACGGCATGCAAATCCAGGCCGTCGTCGTGGCGCAGGCGCCGCCCCCGGGTGTGGATACGCCCGAGGACCTGGCTCGGCTTCAATTGTTAGCGCCGCCAGCCATCAGGGACTGAATCTCCGCATGGAGCTGCGGGTGGTTGCTGCGATCGACCAGCCGTGTTTCGGGGACGCGCCGTCTCGGGTCCCCGAACTGGTCGGATTGAATGACGCCGGTTTGGTCCACGGCGGTTAGCACCCAGCTATCGCAGTCTTGCAGATATTCCACGACCCGCCATGCACGGCCCTGGTGTTGAATCAGTGGGCCGGGCATGACGAGCGCGCTCCGCTAGCTGGACGAGGGCGGCGTCTGCTTCGGCTTGTTGGATTGCGCCGGCAGAATGGTTTCAACCTGCTTTAGCTTCGGCTCGGGCTTCGGCTCGGGCTTCGGCTCGGGCTTCGGCTCRGGCTTCGGCTCRGGCTTCGGCTCGGGCTTCGGCTCRGGCTTCGGCTCGGGCTTCGGCTCGGGCTTCGGCTCRGGCTTCGGCTCGGGCTTCGGCTCRGGCTTCGGCTCRGGCTTCGGCTCGGGCTTCGGCTCGGGCTTCGGCTCRGGCTTCGGCTCGGGCTTCGGCTCGGGCTTCGGCTCGGGCTTCGGCTTCGGCTCAGGCTTCTGTTTGGRCTCGGGCTTGGACTCGGGCTTGGRCTCGGGCTTGGRCTCGGGCTTGGACTCGGGCTTGGACTCGGGCTTGGACTCGGGCTTGGACTCGGGCTTGGACTCGGGCTTGGACTCGGGCTTGTTACGTTGTGAATCCTGGGCCCCGGCAGCTTCGCCGTCCGCGCTGCGTTTGCCGCGCTGGCCGCCACGGCGGCGGTTACGTCCCGAGCGGTTGCTGCTGCCGCTATGATTGCCGCTGTTTTCGGCTTGACCGTTCTGCGGGTGACTGTCCTGCGCCTTAGCGGAGCCGGACTCGCTACCAGATGCCTTGGTGTCGCCGTCTGACTGAGGCGCCTTGTTCTCGGCAGTGGCCGAGGCGTCCTGACCGCCGTTGCCCGGGTTGTTGGCCTGTGCGCCACCCTGACCCCCGCGACGGTTGCGCCGGCCTCCCCGCCGTCCACGTCGCCGGCTGCGGTTGCTGCTTCCGGACTCGTTGTTGCCGTCCTTGGACGCCTGCGGGTTGTTCGTTGCAGCGGTCTGGTTGCTGCCATCCGAAGATGGATCGGCCTCTGCCGCAGGCTGGCCTGCAGTTTTCGTCGGCTGATCCGGCTTGCCCTGGGAGGGCTTGCTGGCAGCGCGATCGTTGCGTGGATTGCGCGGCTTGCGCTCCCGCTGACCACGTTCCGCACTGGAACTGCGTGCGCCGCGGCGCCGGTTCTGTTGCTGGCGGTTGCCCGAGCGATTCTGGTTGCCGCTGCGCGCCTGGCCTTGTCGATTGCCCGATTTCTTTTCTGGGGTTTCCGGCTTGGATTCCGTGGAGGCGGTGCCGATGCCGAAAAGGGCGCACAAACGCTTCCAGAAGCTCGGCGGCGCACTGGACTCCACGGCAACCGGCTGGGGCTCTGGCTTGGGCTTGGGCACCGGGATCGGTGCGGACGGAACCAGCTGGCTGACCGCGGGCTGTTGGGTCTTTTTCTTCTGTTCGTCCGGCTTACGGTTCAACACTTCGGCGATGTCTTCGCCGCGGGGCTCGATCAGCTCGTGACTGTATTCCGGCACATCCTTCATCTGATCGCCGCGAATACGCTGAATCTCGAAATGCGGGTGATCCATCCCGGGTACGGGCAGCAGCAGCACACCCACGCCGGTTCGACCCTCGATGGCCGCGACATCCACGCGTTTTTCGTTGAGCAGGTAGGCCGCAACGGTCACGGGCAGCTGCGCCTCGACGCGCGCCGTCTTCTCCTTCATGGCCTCTTCTTCGACCAGGCGGAGTACGGACAGGGCAGTGGAGTCGATGGAGCGAATTTGACCCTTGCCTTCACAGCGCGGGCATTTGCTCTGCGTGTGATCCATCAACGATGGTCGCAGGCGCTGGCGCGACATCTCCAAGAGGCCAAACCGGGAGATCTTGCCGATCTGGATCCGCGCCCGGTCGTTGCCGACCGCACCACGGAGGCGGTTTTCCACCTCGCGCTGATTCTTGTTCGGCCCCATATCGATGAAGTCGATAACAATCAGGCCGCCCAGGTCGCGCAGCTTGAGCTGGCGGGCGATTTCGTCCGCCGCTTCCAGGTTCGTATTGAGCGCGGTTTCTTCGATGCTTGCGCCGCCGGTCGCACGCGCCGAGTTGATGTCGATGGCCGTGAGCGCCTCGGTGTAATCGATGACAATCGAACCACCGGAGGGCAGACGGACTTCGCGCTGATAGGCGGTCTCGATCTGGCTTTCAATCTGATAGCGCGAGAACAGCGGAATCCGGTCGTCGTAGAACTTCAGCTTGCCGAGGTTCTGCGGCATGACCGCCTGCATGAACTCCTGCGCCTGCGCATGTAGCTTGGGGTTATCAATCAGAATTTCATTGATATCAGGGCGCAGATAGTCACGCAGTGCGCGGATGATGATGCTCGATTCCTGATAGATCAGGTGCGGGGCCTTGATGTCGCCGGCCGCCCGCTCAATGGCGGTCCACAACTCGATCAGGTAGTTCAGGTCCCACTGCAGCTCCTCGGCGGTCCGTCCCATGCCGGCGGTGCGCGCGATCACGCCCATCCCATCCGGAATGTCCAGCTGGGCCATGGCCTCACGCAGTTCGGAACGGTCTTCGCCCTCGACCCGACGGGACACGCCGCCCGCGCGCGGATTATTGGGCATCAGCACCAGGAAGCGGCCGGCCAGACTGAGATAGGTGGTCAGTGCCGCACCTTTCGTCCCGCGTTCTTCCTTCTCGACCTGGACGATGAGTTCCTGGCCTTCCTTCAGCACTTTCTTGATGTCCGGGCGGCCTTCGCCCGGGTCCTTCACGAAGTAGCTGCGGGAAATTTCCTTGAGCGGCAGGAAGCCGTGGCGGTCGCCGCCGTATTCGACAAAGGCGGCTTCGAGACTGGGTTCGAGTCGGGTAATGCGTGCCTTGTAGACATTGGCTTTACGACTCTGGCGCTGCTCCATCTCGATGTCGAGATCGATCAGACGCTGTCCATCGACGATCGCAACGCGCAGCTCTTCGCGCTGCGTCGCGTTCACGAGAATGCGTTTCATGTTGTAGTTAATCCTGTTGCGCGCTCGAACCGTCTGCTCAGCGGAGGGGAGCGCGAATTATCCCTGTGCGGCATGCGCGCGATTGGCTGCTGCGCACACCAGCTTCGATTTGGTGCAGTCGGAAACCCTGGAACGTGTGATCAGAGTTAAGATCTACGAAAGACGGGCCGATCTGCCCACCGGCGCCACCTCAGAAGGTGTCTCTCTCGTGGTGGGTCGGGCTGTAATGACGATCTAAACGGCCATTCAGCGGAGCTAGTTTGCCACAGAATTCCCCAAAGGTGCGGTACCACGCGGTGACCGCGGCCGAAGACGGCCAACGTATCGATAACCTCTTGCTCGGCCAGCTCAAGGGGGTGCCCCGATCTCATGTCTATCGGCTGCTCTCCAGCGGGCAGGTCCGCCGCAATGGCGGGCGGGTCAAGCCCAGCACGCGCGTGGCGGCCGGTGATCAGGTGCGCATCCCACCGGTTCGGACGGCCGAGCGTGATGCCGGACCGCCGCCGGACCGGTTAGTCCACCGGGTGCGTGAGGCCATTATTGATGTGGATGGTGATTTCATCGTGCTGGATAAACCGGAAGGGATTGCCGTGCATGGTGGGTCCGGGGTGCCGCACGGTGTCATCGAGTGTCTGCGTGTCAGCCATGGTCAGGACTACGACCTGGTGCATCGGCTCGATCGCGAAACCAGTGGTGTGCTTGTCTGTGCAAGGCGAGGGGAGCCACTTCGACGTGCGCGGCAGGCTCTGAATCATCCCAAGACCGAGAAGCTTTACCAGGTGTTGGTTCACGGGCGTTGGCGGGGCGGCCCCCGCACCGTTGACCAGGCGCTGGACGTGCATGCGCGCCAGGCGGGAGAGCGGACGGTGCGTGCCGATGAGGCCGGCAAGCAGGCGGTCACGCATTTCGACGCGCTGGACCGTCGGCCGCGGATGAGCCTGCTGGAGGCGCGGCTGGAAACGGGGCGGACGCATCAAATACGTGTTCATGCCGCTGCTGTGGGGCATCCGGTTGTGGGAGACCTTAAATACGGGGACGGGGCGCTTGATACCCAAGTCTCGCCCGGCCGGCTCTGCTTGCACGCTTGGCGAATGCGCCTGGTTCATCGGGAGGTCGGCAAGTTGTTGGAAGTCAGTGCTTCCGTTCCGGATGCCTTCATGGCGCTGCTGGATGGGGCGTCGTGAGTCGCCGCTTCGATCTCATCGTTTTCGACTGGGATGGGACGTTGTCCGACTCGACGGGTCGGATTGTGGATGCGATGCAGGATGCGATCAGCGAGCTGGGTTTGCCCCAGCGGCAGAATCATGAGATTGCAACGCTCATCGGCCTGGGTCTTTGGGAAGCCCTGGCCGTGCTGTTTCCGGAGCACTCGCGCGAACAGCTCGAACCGCAATTACTGGCGTACCAGCGGCGTCGCGGGCCGGCTGGCTTCGAGCAGGCGCCCCTGTTTCCCCAGGTCGAGGCGACGCTGTCACAGTTGGCGGGCGAGGGTGTCACCTTGGCCGTGGCCACGGGCAAAGGCCGCCAAGGCTTGGAGACGGCGCTGGATGCCAGCGGCCTGCGGCACTTCTTTCAGGCCACGCGCACCGTGGATGAGGCCCCGTCCAAGCCGGCGCCCGACATGCTCGAGGAATTGTTGTGGGAGACCGATACCCCTGCAGAGCGGGCTTTGATGATCGGTGACAGCGAGTATGACCTGGCCATGGCGCGTAACGCGCGGGTGGCCTCGGTCGGTGTGCTGTGCGGCGTCCATGATGCCCAGACCCTGCGGCGGTGCGAGCCGCTGGGTTTGCTACCCCATGTCGCGGAGTTGCCGGCCTGGCTGGACTCCACGCGCTACCGCTAGTCGGTGGATATTCGGCGCCGCTACACCGGTAGTAAACCGATCTGACGCAGCATCCTGGCCAGCGCGATCAGCGGCAGACCGATCAGGGCCGTGGGGTCTTCCGATTCGATGGACTCGGTCAGACTAATCCCCAGTCCTTCTGATTTGAAGCTGCCAGCGCAGTCCAGGGCGGACTCTCGATTCAGATAGTCCTCAATAGCGGCATCGCTCAGCGTACGAAAGCGCACTGTGGTGGTATCCAGATGCGCATGATGGCTGTCATCCGGGCCCGTCAGATACATGGCGGTGAGAAACCGCACGGTCTGTCCCGAGGCCGCGCGGAGCTGGTCTCTGGCTCGATCCAGGGTGCCTGGCTTGCCCACCGGCTGATCGCCCAGCATGGCGACCTGATCGCTGCCTAGGACCCAATTCCCGGGGTGCCGCTGCGCGACGTGGACGGCCTTTTGGCGGGCCAGGCGTATCGAGAGCTCGACGGGTGATTCGCCCGCCATCGGTGATTCATCGATATCCGGCGAGTCGGCCTGAACAGGCACTTGCAGCCGGGTGATCATTTCCCGTCGATAGCGTGAGCCTGAGGCCAGGATGAGCGGCGCCCGCGCCGCGCCGGAATCCGCTGAAGAATCCAGGGTTTCTTTGACTTGATCTACGCTCATCACTATCATCGCGCGCGCCATGCAGCGCCCTTTGCCGGTTTGGATTGATCTGGCGCGCGCCCGAGCTAAGCAGCAACTCGATGGATCGGTTGCTGGAGAGCGTATGCCGCGCCTGTCGGAAGCCGGTGTCGAACTGCTTCGACCGGCTGAGGTTTCCGTGTGCCTGACGGTGCCGGAGTTTCGTTCGGATGCCAGGCCCGCGGAAGTTTCGGGCCGTATTGTGGCGCTGGCCTCGCTGCAGTGCCAGCGGTGCATGGGCAGCATGGAACACAGGATCGAAAGCCAGGTGTTCTGGCAACTGGTGGCTTCGGATTCGACGGAGGTCGACGAAGACGCCGAACCCATCGTTTTAGAGGGTGACCGCTTCGAATTGCTCGAAGCCGTGACCGATGAATTATTGCTCGCCGTCCCGAGCTACCCACGGCATGCCGAGTGTGCATTGCCTGGGACCCATTCCGGCTCGGACGACAACTGAGGACCTCAAGATGGCTGTACAGCAGAACCGTAAGACCCGTAGCAAGCGCGGCATGCGCCGTTCCCATGACGCGCTGAGCGCACCGACGCTGTCGATCGACCCGACCACGGGTGAAACACATCGCCGTCATCACGTGACCGCCGATGGTTACTACCGTGGCCGTCAGGTCATCGTGAAGCCGGAAGCGGCCGAAGAGCAGGAATAAGCTGCTGTTGCAGCCCTGCTTGGATCGCCGACCCGAACGATGGCGATCCCCAATATGAACGAGCACGAATCACGGTCGCGCCATGACTGACCTGCGTATCGCCCTGGATGCGATGAGCGGGGACCATGGGGCGGCCGTCGTGCTGCCTGCTGCCTCGCAGGTGTTGGCGGAGCGGCCGGATCTGACCCTGCTCATCGTCGGCGACGAGTCGCAGATCGGCGCTGAGGTGACCGCGCTTAGCAGCCGGTATCCGGGGCGGGTCGAGTTGCTTCATGCGGACGAGGTCGTCGGGATGGATGAGCTGCCGTCTCGTGCGCTACGAGGCAAGAAGCGCTCATCTATGCGACTGGCGATTAATGCGGTCAAGGCAGGGCAGGCGCATGCCTGCGTGTCCGCAGGCAACACCGGCGCGCTGATGGCGACGGCGCGCTTTGTGCTCAAGACCCTGCCTCATATCGACCGGCCGGCGATCATTTCGCGGATCCCGTCACTGAACGGATACACCCTGATGCTGGACCTGGGGGCCAACGTGGAGTGCTCGGCAGATCACCTGGTTCAGTTCGCGGCGATGGGGGATGTGGTCGCCCATGCTGTTCATGGCCAGGCCTCGCCACGCGTGGCGCTGCTGAACATCGGCGAAGAAGAAATCAAAGGGAACGATGCCATCCGCGAGGCTGGACAGCGGCTGGCAGACAGTGACCTCAATTACATCGGCTACGTCGAGGGCACCGATGTGTTTCTCGGCGATGTGGATGTTGTGGTCTGTGACGGGTTCTCCGGCAACGTTGCGCTGAAATCCAGCGAAGGTGTGGCCAAGCTGATTGGCACCTTGCTTCGCGAGGAGTTCTCGCGCAATGCACTGACCAAGCTGTCGGCGCTGGCAGCGCGACCTGTCTTGAAATCCTTCGCTCGCCGAATTGACCCCGGCAATTACAACGGCGCCAGCTTTGTCGGCCTGCAGGGCACGGTGATCAAGAGTCACGGCAGCGCCGATAGCAACGCATTTGCGAACGCGATTCGCATTGCTCTCGTCGAGATTGACTACGACGTCCCGCGAAAGATTGAATCGCTATTGGCGTCCAGCCTGGGCGCGGTGGCGCAGCAGGGCGTTACGCCTCAACAGGCGGCGAGCTAGACCTAGGGTTCCGCCTACTGGACCAGCGTATTCAGTTCGAAGATCGGTAGCAGGATCGCCAGCACGATCATGAGAACGAAGCCGCCCATCGTCAGAATGAGTAGCGGCTCAAATACGCCCATCAGCCCCGCCACGAGAGTTTCCACCTCGCGCTCCTGGTGCACGGCGGCACGGTCCAGCATCTCATCCAGTTTTCCTGACTGCTCGCCACTGGCAATAAGATGCACGGCAATCGGCGGGAACAGGCCGCTAGCCGCCAGTGACTTGCTGATGGATTCACCCTCGCGAACCCGCCGCGTGGCGTGGGTGATGGCCTCGCGCATCGGCAGGTTGCTAACGACCTGCTCGCAGATCTTTAGCGCGTCCAGCATCGGGACGCCGCTGCCGGTGAGAATGCTTAGCGTGCGGGTAAACCGGGCGGTGTTCAGGCCGCGCGCCAGACGGCCGATGAGCGGTAGCCGTAACCGCGCGGCGTCCACGCGAAAACGGAAGGCCTCTCGGCGTTTGAGCAGTGACCAACCCAGCGCCAGGGCGGCGATGCCACCCAATAACAGCCACCATTGTGCCCGCAGAAAGTCGCTGGTGGCGATCATGCCCCGGGTCAGTGCCGGTAGTTCCTGGTCGATGGATGAGAACACATCGACCACTTGCGGAACGACAAACGTCAGCAGCAACACCACAACCAGCACGGCTACCAGCGACAGAATGGCCGGATAAAAGCTGGCCAGCACGATCTTTTGTTGCATCTGCTGACGCGATTCCACGTAATCCGCCAGCCGCTCAAGGATGAGATCCAGGTGGCCCGAGTGTTCGCCGGCTTCAACCGTCGCCAGGTACAGCGTTGAAAAGGCCCCCGGAAAAGCGGCGAGGGCATGCGCCAGGGTATGGCCCTCCAGCACGCTGGCGCGCACGCCAAGCGTCGTGCGTTTGACCTTCTTCGATTCGGTTTGCTCAGCGACTGCGCTCAGCGCTTCTTCCAGCGGGAGTCCTGAACGCAGCAGCGTTGCCAACTGGCGGGTAAACAGCGCGAGCTCGCTGGAAGAGAAGCCCCGCGCCCGGCGAAAGCCCGGCTGGCCGGACTGCTCCGCCACCTCGCGAACGTCGGTGGGCATCAGGCCGTTGTCGCGCAATTGCTGCCGCACCTGACGGGCCGTGTCGGCCTCCATCAGGCCTTTTTGCTGGCGTCCCCGGCGGTCAATTGCCTTGTATTCGAATGCGGCCATGATGGGTGCCGGATCAGCCCTCGCGGGTCACACGGAGCACTTCCTGCACCGTGGTGTCACCTTCCAACACCTTCAACAGGCCGGCCTGACGGATGCCAGGTGCCGAACGGCGTGCATGGGCTTCCAGGGCCTGCTCGGATGAGCCGTCGTGGATCATGGTGCGCATGGTCTCGTCCACCGCGACGAGTTCCTGGATGCCGGAGCGGCCCAGGTAACCGGTATGACGGCACTCCGGGCAGCCGACGGCGTTGTAGATCGTTGGTCGTTGGGCGGGATCAATGCCGAAGAGTTCGCATTCGGCGTCGTCGGCTTCATAGGGTGTTCGGCAGTGCGGGCACAGGGTGCGCACCAGTCGCTGGGCCATGAGGCCGATCAGGCTGGAGGCGAGCAGAAATGGCTCGACGCCCATGTCGCGCAGCCGCGCCACCGCACCGACCGCGGTGTTCGTGTGCAGGGTCGAGAGCACCAAATGGCCGGTTAGCGAGGCCTGGACGGCGATCTCCGCCGTCTCCAGGTCGCGGATTTCGCCGATCATCACAACGTCCGGGTCTTGGCGCAGGATCGCACGCAATCCGCGGGCAAAACTCATATCGACCTTGGTGTTGACCTGCGTCTGGCCAATACCGTCGATGTAGTACTCGATCGGATCTTCAACCGTCATGATGTTGCGGCTGCGATCATTGATTTCGGCCAGCCCGGCGTACAGCGTGGTCGTCTTGCCCGAGCCGGTGGGACCCGTGACCAAAATAATGCCGTGGGGCTTTTTGATCAGGCTTTGGAACAGGGCCCGCTGGTCCGCGGCCATGCCCAGTTGTTTGAGGTCGAGTCTGCCGGCCTGTTTATCGAGCAGGCGCATGACGACGCGTTCGCCGTGTCCGGACGGAATGGTTGAAACGCGGACATCAACCGGGCGACCGGCCACGCGCAGCGAAATACGTCCATCCTGTGGCAGCCGCTTTTCAGCGATGTCCAGGCGCGCCATGACCTTGATGCGTGACGACAGTAGCGGCGCGATGGCACGGGGTGGTTGCAGCACCTCGCGCAGCACGCCATCGACCCGGAACCGGACGGTGAGCCGGTTCTCGAACGGTTCAACGTGGATGTCGGATGCGCCGTCCTTGATGGCCTCGGCCAACAGGGCATTGATCAGGCGGATGATGGGCGCGTCGTCGTCGGATTCGAGCAGATCCTGGGGTTCGGCCAGCGCTTCGGCCGCGCTGGACAAGTCCAGCGTGTCGTCGTCGAAGCCCTCGACCATCTGCATCGACGAGCCCGACTTGTTCTCGTAGGCCTGTTGCAGCAGCCGATCAAATTCTTCAGCGCTGACACGGCGCAGAGCGATCGGCCGGTCCAGAAAACGTCGCATCTCTGCCATGGCCTGCAGCGACACATCCTGACGTGCGATCAGCTCGACCCGGTCCTCGCCCTGGGCCCCGACGATCAGGCCATGGCGCTTGGCAAAGGAGAAGGAGGGGCGGCGGAGTGTCGCGTCCTGCTCGTCTACTTCGGCCAATGTGCCCTCCGCGCCGTGTTGCCGGATTCGGACTTCTTGAAACCAGGATCCCGGTCGTCGTCTGACTCGGCAGGCGGCTGGGTCGCCGGCTGCTCATTGCCAGGTTGCGACGGGGCCGCAGCGGCGCCTGCCGGTGTGCGCGGGTAGGCCTTGGGGGTGGCCGGGTCCACGCGAGCCGGGCCGGACTCGCGTGCTCCGCGTGGCTGCGCCTCGAGACGATCGATGTCATCCAGCAGTGGCCGCTTGGCGCCACCCAGAATTGAAATGCCGCCGGAATGTGATTCCAGCTGCACATTGCGTATGGTGTCGTATTTCTGGCGGGTGTAGTAATCCGCCGTTTCGCGATCACGCAGCACCACCGGACGGATGAAGATCATCAGGTTCTGCTTGTTCTTGCTGACCGACCGGAATTTGAACAGGTTGCCGAGGATGGGAATGCTGCCAAGGATGGGCGTGCGTCGCTCCGTTTCCTGCACCTGGTCATCAATCAGGCCACCCAGGACCAGAATGTCGCCAGAGTCCACCATCACGGTGGTGGTCAGGCTGCGCTTGTTGGTGACCAGGTCGACAGCGCCAGCAGACCCCGCCGACACCGCGGAGACTTCCTGGCTAATCTTGAGCTGGATGGTGTCGCCTTCGTTGATCTGCGGGGTGATGCCCAGTGTGATGCCGACATCCTTGCGATCAATCGTCTGGAATGGATTGACGATGCCCGTTGTGCTGCTGGTGCCGGTGTTGGAGAACTGGCCTGACAGGAATGGGACTTCCTGGCCGACCGAAATTTCGGCCTCCTCGTTGTCCATGGTCACGAGCGTGGGCGTCGACAGAATATTGGTGTTGCCGTCTCCGGCCAAGGCCTTCAGCAGAAACAGGAAGCTGGTCCCGTTCTCGTTAACGCGACCGCCGGCGGCTGTAATGCCCTGCTCAATTAATGCGGCGGCCGCGGCGCCGGTGATGCTACCCGTCGCGGCTCCGGCGACGCTGCCGAGAATGTTCAACGTGTCGGCATCAAGAATGTTGGCCGCTGCGATTCGATCGTTGTCGTAAACAACGCTATCGATACCCAGTTCCCGCGACTTCGACTCGCTCACCTCCGCGATGATGGCCTCGACCAACACCTGGGCGCGACGGATGTCCAGCTGCGAAACCACATCCTTGACCGCGCGCATGATCTTTGGCGGCGCGGTGACGACCAGTGCATTGGTATCGGGCTCTGGAATCACCTTGACCACGGAGGCGCTGCTGCCGGCCTGCTTGTTCTGACCGCCAGCTTCGTTGGCCGCCACCTGCTCGACATACCCCTGCAAGACCGGCCCGAGATTTTCGGCCGAGGCATAACGTAGATAAATCACCTGGGTGCTGCCGCTGTCTTCCAAGGGCAGATCCAGCTCGGTGATGATCCCGCGGAACTGGTTGCGAGTGGCCTTGTCGCCACCGATGAGCAGGGCATTTGTCCGTTCGTCCGCCAGGATGGTGATGGGCGTTGTGGTCGGATCGGTCTTACGGTCCTGCTGGGTCAGCGTTGTCAGCGTCTGCGCGATATCCCGGGCGCTGGCATGGGTCAGCCGGATCAGCTCGAACTCGCGGTCGCTGGACGTGTCGATCTGGCGGATGATCGTCCGCAGCCGGGCCACATTGCTCACGCGGTCCGAAATGATGAGCATGTTGGACGGCGCGTAGGCCGCCAGATGGCCGTACTGGGGGACCAGGGGGCGCAAGATCGGCACCAGCTGGGCAGCCGGCACATTGTCGATGGTGAAGACCCGTGTGACGACATCATCGGGAGCCAGACGCTGGGGGCCGCGCGTGGGCGCGCCGTCCTGCTTGGCGTTGACCTCGGGGATGATCTTAATGGCTTCGCCGGCCGGTATGGCCGCAAAACCGTGAACCTGCAACACGGCGAGGAATGTCTCGTACACCCCCTCGGCGCTCATGGGCGTGGACGACAGGACGGTGACCTTGCCCTTCACGCGAGGATCGATAATGAAGTTCTTGCCGGTGATCTCACTAACCGTCGAGATCAGTGTGTTGATATCGGCGTCCTTGAGATTCAGCGTGGCCTGCGACGCAGATTGCGCGCTGACCAGCGAAATCTGCAGCAGGAGCAGCGCGGCGGCCAGTGACCGGATCAGAGTGCCTAGAGTCATGTCAGTTCAGGTTTACGCTGAGTTGTTGCGGCTGTCCGCCGCGCAAAATCGTGACGTTGAGCGAGGTGGCCGAACTCAGATCGCCCAGCAGCTGCAGGGCCCGAGTCGGATTATCCAGGCTGACGCCGTTGAGTTCGGTGACCAGGTCGCCCGGCCGCAGCCCCGCTTCTGAGAACAGAGTCCGGTTGCGGCCCGGATAGATTCGATACCCCCTCAACTGGCCTGCATTGTATGCCGGTTGGACGCGGAGGTAGGTCGAGGCGCGTGACGGGTCGCGCAACAGTTCTTCGCGGATATTGAGCAGAGACTGCGTGGGCGCCACCTCGCGGACATCTTCTCCACGACTGGTCTGGCTGTTCCCGGAGCGGCTCGCGGTGCTCTGACGCGCTTCATCCTTGTTGAGTCGCAGCGTTTCGAGCTTGCCGCCGCGATCGAGAATGACCCGATCGGCATAGATTTCATAGAGCTCGGCACCGCCCGTGACGGTGTCACCGACCGCATAGGGTTTTTCCTCGTCGCTGCCGCGGGCGATGAGCGCGCGGGATTCCCCGTCCAGTTCGGAGGCGAAAATGCCCTTGAGTGTCAGCGGCAGACGGGTGTCAGGTGCATCGACCACTTCTTGCTGCGGGGCCTCGGTCACCGCAGGCGCCGCCTTGCCGAACAGGTTTGCGTTCACGATGGCCTGCACATTCACGCCAGCGTCACTGCGCTGGGTGGCGGCGGGGCGGGGTTCGACTGGCGGGGCTTGCCACGCCGGCTGCGGCACCAGCAGCCAGATGGTTTTTGCCACGACCAAGCCGCAGGCGGCGGCCAGTAATGTGGCAATCCATCCGGGCGCAGGGCGCGCACGACGTTGCAGCGACTTGATCAGCGCCGCGTCCATGGATTCACGAGGGTTCGAAAACAAGTGGCCATCATACCTGCCGTCTGCTGCTGGCGACATGGCCGCGTTGCCTCACCGGGGCGACAACGCTAGGGTGCGCCGAACCGGGGGGAGGCCGTCCATGCATCAGATTGTCCGTTATGCCATCAGTCTGGCGCTGTTCGCGCTGCTGATTCTGCACCTCAACCAGGTCTTTCGGATTGGCCTGCTGGAGCAAATCGAGAATTCCTCTTACGACGCCCGTATCCGCGCGACCATGCCCGGGACTGTCGACCCCCGCATCGTGATTGTTGATATCGATGAACGCAGCTTAACGGCCGAGGGCTATTGGCCCTGGGATCGAGACAAGTTTGCGGTCATGGTGGAGCAATTACTCGATCAGTATGCCGTCCGCGCCATTGGCTTCGACGTGTTGTTTGCCGAGCCACAGCGTTCGGCCTTTCAGGAAATGCTGGATCGTCTTGAGCCTCGGCCGGAAGTCCGCGCTCAACTGGAGGACACGGGTCAGACCCTCGGGTTCAACGCCAGCGGAGAGGCCCGCCTAGCCGATGCGATCCGGGGACGGAACGTCGTGCTGGGAATGGTGCTGCAACCCACCGACGCCAATCGGATTGGTCAGCTGCCTGCGCCGTTGATCTCGGCAGAAACCGCGCGGACGATTCCCGCCAATTTCGTCACGGCCGAAGGCTACTCTGCCAACGTGCCCGAGCTACAAGCAGCCGCCGAGCGCGCAGGCTTTTTCGACAACCCCCTGTCCCGGGAAGAGATCGACGGTGTCTTTCGGCGCGTGCCGCTGATGCAGCGTTACCAGGGAGAGATCTACGGATCGCTGGCGTTCGAGCTGACACGTCTTGCCCTCGGTAATCCCGATTTCGGTTTCGTTTTCGATGGCCAGTTTGCCGATGCCGACGAAGCGCCTGACGCCTTGGCACTCGAACTGGTCGCTCTGGGTGAATACGAGATCCCCGTCGATGGTGAGATGGCCGTCATGGTGCCGTATCGCGGGCCGCAGGGGAGCTTTCCCTATGTGTCCGCCACCGACGTGATTCACGGGGCAGCGGACCCCGCGGTTTTGCGGGATGCCATCGTGTTGGTCGGCACCTCGGCCCCCGGGCTACTGGATCTGCGCAGCACACCGGTCGGCGGCGCCTACGCCGGTGTGGAAGTGCATGCCAACATCGTGTCGGGCATTCTCGATGGCCGCATCAAGTACCACCCGGCATACGCAACCGGGCTCACGGTGGTCATGTTGCTGGTCATCGCACTGGCCATGGCTTGGCTCTTTCCGCGGATGTCTGCGGCGACCGCAGCCCTGCTGGGGCTGGGCTTCATGGCGGCTATCACCGCGCTCTCATTGGTGTTGTGGTCCCGGTTCGACATGGTCGTGCCGCTGGGTTTACCGCTGGCGTTCACGGCGCTGCTGTTTCTGTTGCAGCTGCTCTATGGGTACTTCGTCGAGTCTCGGGGCAAGCGAGAGGTCACGCGCCTGTTCGGGCAGTACGTCCCGCCAGAGCTGGTTGACGAGATGGCGGAGAACCCCGAAGACATTTCCATGGAAGGCGAGACACGTGAATTAACCGTGTTGTTCTCCGACGTGCGCGGGTTTACCACCATCTCTGAAGGGCTGGATTCCAAGGAGTTATCGGAGCTCATGAACGAGTTCCTGACCCCGCTGACTCGCGTCATTCACGACCATCGGGGCACCATCGACAAGTACATGGGCGATGCCATCATGGCGTTCTGGGGGGCGCCATTGGACGACCCCGACCATGCCCGCCATGCGCTACAGGCTGCCATGGACATGTTACGGGCCGTTCGGGCGCTGGACGATCGATTCAAGGCGCGGGGCTGGCCGGCGCTGAACATCGGGGTGGGACTGAACACGGGGCCGATGAGCGTCGGCAACATGGGCTCCGAGTTCCGCGTGGCCTACACCGTCATGGGCGATGCCGTGAACCTGGGCTCACGCCTGGAAGGGCAGACCAAGCAATACGGGGTGGAGATCATCGTCTCGGAAAGCACGCGCGCGGCGGTCCCCGAGTTCGCATACCGTGAGCTGGACCGAATTCGCGTCAAGGGTAAGCGCGAACCCGTGACGATCTACGAGCCTCTGGGGCCCAAGGAAACGCTCTCGGACGCTGTCCGCAGTGATCTCGGACGTTACCGTCAGGCCTTGCGCTACTACCGTGCCCAATCCTGGGACCAGGCCGAAGCCGAGTTTTTCGGCCTGCAGCAGTCCGGGCGGTCGCACGCTGTTTATGGGCTTTATCTGGACCGGATTGCCGCCTACCGCAGTCATCCGCCTGGCGAGAATTGGGACGGCGTTTACACCGCCACGAGCAAATAGGCCGGCCCACACAGGCATCGGCCTCGGGCGGCTGATTCGTTACACTATGTACTCTTGCCGGGCGGTGTTTGGCCGTCCACCGGCTTCACCCTGGCGCGTGTGTCGCAGAGGTCAACATGAGTGATTTCGAGCGAGACGAGGGTGTCGGTCTCGCGGAAGAGACCAGCAAGCCCAAACTCCAGCCGCCGCCGCGGTACAAGGTGGTTCTGCTCAACGACGACTTCACGCCCATGGAGTTCGTCATCGATGTGTTGCAACGCATATTCCGGTTGGACCGGGAGACCGCCGTGCGCATCATGCTCAAGGTTCATACGAGTGGGGCGGCTGTAGCCGGCACGTATACGGCAGAGATTGCCGAGACGAAGATGAATCAGGTGATCGAGTACGCCCGCCGTCATCAACACCCCTTGCTGTGCAGGCTGGAACAGGCGTAAGTTTGAGACTCCCGTATGGGGGGCGATGGAACTGCCCCGGCCAGGCCCGCTCGACCGGACGCTGTCGACCCACTATCCCTACTCGACACGGAAGGACCATATGCTGAGCCAAGAACTGCAGAAGGCCCTCGACGCCGCGTTTCTCGCGGCCCGCAATGAGGGTCACGAGATGCTCACCATTGAGCATCTTCTGCTGGCCTTGCTCGATGACGCCAACGTTACGGAAGTCCTGAGAGCCAGCGGGGTCGGTCTCGACGCGCTGGAGCGGGACCTGCGAAGCTTTATTCGCGAAAACGTTCCGGTGGTCGAGGAAGACGCCGACGGCAATGAGGTGCAGCCGACCCTATCGTTTCAGCGTGTACTGCAACGCGCCGTCTACCACGTGCAATCAGCGGGCAAGAAGGAAGTGACCTCGCTGAACGTACTCGTGGCCATTTTCTCTGAGCGCGACTCCCACGCCGTCTACCTGCTTAACGAGCAGGGCGTGACGCGGCTCGATGTCGTCAACTACATCAGCCACGGTATTTCGAAGTCTTCGGGTGATGAGGCGCCTGGCGCCGCCACCGATGGTGATGTCAAGGCGGACGAAGGCGCCGCCAACAACCAGAACCCGCTGGAACAGTACGCAACAGATCTGAATGCGCTGGCGGCTGAGGGCAAGATTGATCCGCTGATCGGGCGTCGCCAAGAGATCGAGCGCGTCGTCCAAACGCTTTGCCGCCGCCGCAAGAACAACCCACTGCTCGTCGGTGAGGCTGGCGTGGGCAAGACGGCCATCGCCGAAGGGCTGGCCTGGCTTATCACCGAAGGTGAGGTGCCGGAGGTGTTGCTGGGCAGCACGATTTACGCGCTGGACATGGGCTCGCTTATCGCGGGCACGAAGTATCGTGGCGATTTCGAGAAGCGGCTGAAAGGCGTGCTGGCCGAGTTGCGCAAACGTCCCGGCTCGGTGCTATTCATCGATGAGATTCATACCGTCATCGGTGCCGGTGCCGCATCGGGCGGGGTCATGGATGCGTCCAACCTGATTAAGCCGGTGCTCTCCAACGGTGAGCTCAAGTGCATCGGGTCGACCACTTACGACGAGTATCGCGGCATTTTCGAAAAGGATCGCGCCTTGGCGCGGCGTTTCCAGAAGATTGATGTGCCCGAGCCATCCGTCCCGGAGACGGTGCGCATTCTCGAGGGTCTGAAGTCCCGGTTCGAGGATCATCACCAGGTGCGCTATACCCACACCGCGCTGGAGATTGCAGCCGAGCTGGCCGCCCGCCACATCAACGACCGACGGCTGCCCGACAAGGCCATCGATGTCATCGACGAGGCCGGCGCACAAATGCGTCTGTTGCCGGCCGCGAAGCGCCGCAAGACGGTTCAGGTCAAGGACATCGAGTCGATTGTCGCCAAGATTGCCCGCATTCCGCCCAAGAGTGTCTCGGCAAATGATCGTGAGGTGCTCAAGACCCTGGATCGCGATCTGAAGCTGGTGATTTTCGGACAGGATCCGGCCATCGATATGCTGGCGTCAGCGATCAAGATGGCGCGGTCCGGCCTGGGTAGCGGTGAAAAGCCGATTGGTTCCTTCCTGTTCGCAGGCCCGACGGGAGTCGGAAAAACCGAGGTGACCAAGCAGCTGGCCCAGCAGTTGGGTATCGAGCTGGTTCGCTTCGATATGAGCGAATACATGGAGCGCCATACCGTGTCGCGCCTGATCGGAGCCCCCCCGGGTTATGTGGGCTACGACCAGGGAGGTCTGTTGACGGAGGCGGTGATTAAACACCCGCATGCCATCGTGCTGCTGGACGAAATCGAAAAGGCGCACCCGGATGTCTTCAACCTGCTATTGCAGGTGATGGATCACGGAACTTTGACCGACAACAATGGACGCAAGGCCGATTTCCGCAACGTGATTTTGGTCATGACCACCAACGCCGGAGCCGAGTCCATGGCCCGGCGGAGTATTGGCTTCAAGACCCAGGATCATTCCAGTGATGGCATGGAGGTCATCCGGCGCAGCTTTTCGCCGGAGTTCCGAAACCGGCTGGACGCCATCGTCCCGTTTGCGCCCTTGGACACGACCGTCATCGAGCGGGTGGTCGACAAGTTCATCATGGAACTTGAGGTGCAGCTCGAGGCACGCAACGTGGACTTGCAGGTGGATGATGCCGCCCGCGCCTGGCTGGCTGAACACGGATACGATGCCCAAATGGGCGCCCGACCGATGGCCCGCGTCATTCAGGAGAACATCAAGCGACCGCTGGCCGATGCGTTGCTCTTCGGCGAGCTAGTCGATGGGGGGCGGGTGCTTGTCAGTGTCGGAGATGACGGTCTGACCTTGACCACGCAGTCCAAGGTGGAAGAAACCGCCTCGGTGTAGATCTGGATGCCGCGCCGTCTGCAGGACGGCGCGCGCAACCGAGTTCGCGTGCCTAGCGGCCGCGGTAGACGATACGGCCCTTGCTGAGGTCGTAGGGCGTCAACTGAACGGTGACCTTGTCTCCGGTCAGGATGCGGATGTAGTTCTTCCGCATGCGGCCGGAAATGTGAGCCGTGACCACGTGGCCATTTTCCAGCTCGACACGAAATGTCGTGTTGGGCAGGGTGTCAGTCACCGTGCCTTCCATTTCAATATGGTCTTCTTTCGGCATGCGCACTCAGCATTGGATTAGGGCGGCGCATTATCGTCGAAGCGCTTGATATCGGCAAACGGCTTCCACTGATCGTTCACGTAAGCCTGCAATGGCCGATAGTCCGTCTTGTAGCTCATCTGCTGCGCCTGGTCGATCCAATAGCCCAGATAAAGAAAATCGGCGCCTGCAGCTCGCGCGAGCCGATGCGTCTGCAGAATCGCAAAATTACCGAGTCCGCGTGCTGCCTCGTCGGGTTCGAAAACCGTATACACCGCTGACCAGGCGTCTGGTGTGCAGTCGACGACGGTGTAGCCCAATAGCTGACCCCGGCACCGAATTTCGCAAAGACAGGACAGCTGGCCTGCCGGGTCTAGCAAATCATCTGCCGTAAGTTCGCGCATGCCCGAGTGCTCATGGCGCCCGTCGAGATAACGGTCATACAGCAGACGGTGCTCGCGCTGCATGCGTCCTGCGACCATCCTGACATCGCAGTCGGCGTTTCGCCGCAGCACGCGGCGGTGTCGACGTCGAAGCGCCAGCGGATGCTGCAGCGGAATGCGGACCGCGATGCAGGCTTGGCAGGCTCGGCACGCCGTGCGGTAGGCGTAGGGGCCAGAACGGCGAAAGCCCAGCGCCAGCAATTCCTGGTAGCGCGCGGGCGTCAGCGCCCGCGCCGGGTCGATCACGGCCTCGCGCGCCAACTGGGCCGGCAAATAGGAGCAGGGGTGCTCAGCCGTTGGGTACAGATTCATCCGCTGGGTCCATGCGCCACGTGACTCGGGACAGGCACCTCGAATTGCCAAGGGCCGCGCCGATGGCCCCTGGTCGCGGCCAGGTGCACCCGATTGACGAACTGATCTCGGGGCCACTCCTCGGCGCCCAGTCGTTGCAGGTGATCCGAGCCAACCTGACAGTCAAAAATATCGAACCGCCAGGCCTTGAGCTGCTCCCGTAGCCAGTACACCGCCAACTTCGAGCCTCCGCTCTCCGCACTGAACATGGACTCCCCAAAAAATGCCCGGCCCAGCGCAAGGCCGTAGAGCCCACCGATCAGTTGGCCGTGTTTCCAGACTTCAATGGAATGCGCGTAACCCTCGGCATGCATGGCACGGTAGGCGCGCTGCATTTCCTGACCCAGCCAGGTGCCCCGCTGGTTTGCGCGGGGGGCCGCGCACTGTTGGATGACACGATCGAATGCGCGATCCAGGGTGACCGCATAGTCGCGACGGCGCGCTTCTCTGCGCAGCGTTCTCGCGGCCGGGCGTTCATCCAGCGGAAACACGACGCGCGGGTCGGGCGACCACCAGAGAATCGGCTCATCAGGGTTGTACCAGGGGAAGATGCCCTGGGAGTAGGCGCGTATCAGACGCTGAACGGACAAGTCGCCACCGATGGCCAATAACCCGTTGGGTTCTTCCATGGCCAGGCGAGGTTCGGGAAACGCCTGCGTCGGATCGCGAGGGTCAAGCCAATAGAGACGAACCGGGCTGTCCATGGATTCAGCCCTTGCGGTAGGCACTGTGGGACTGGGCCGCATCGGCCCAGTCATCGACAGCCACGCGTTCGCGGGCGAGAAACGCGTCCACGGCGTCTCGCAGACCGGGATGACCGATATGGTGCATGGACCGTGTCACCGCAGGCTCGAATCCACGCATGCGCTTCTGCTCACCTTGCACTCCCGCATCGTATCGGCCCAGGCCGTGTTCGATGCAATATTCAATGCCCTGATAGTAGCAAGTCTCGAAGTGCAGACCGTCGATGTCCTGGGCTGTTCCCCAGTGGCGTCCAAAAAGCGTGTCGCGACCACGCAGCGCGATTGCGACCGCCAGCAACTCGTCGGCCACCCAGGCCTCGATGAGCACGACGTGACCCGGTGCCCGCTGTGCGTAGCAAGGAAAGAATTCGGGCGTCAGGTAGGGGTGCTGCCCCCGGATGAGGTAGGTGCGGGCATACAGTGCGTAGACCCGGGCCCAGTGTGCGGCATCGGCCGATTCGCCTGGCCGGAATCGATAGTGGATTCCGGCCGCGGCAAGCTTGCGGCGCTCCCGACGGATTTCCTTACGGCGTTTGGAGCTGAGCTGGCCCAGGAAGGCGTCGAAGTCGGGATATTGCTGATTCGACCAGACATACCGCACATCGCGTCGTTCCATCCAGCGCGGGTCTGCGTGGGCCGTGTTGGAGGGGAACAGCACGTGAACCGAGGAGATCTCACCCGTTCCACTCCGTGTGGCAAGCCCGGCATAAATTGCATTCACGCCTTCAGCGCTGCCGACAATGCGAGGACCGGGTACCGGCGTGAACGGCACGCAGCAGACCCACTTGGGGTAGTAGGCATGGCCAGCACGCTCCAGGGCGTCCGCCCAGGCCCAGTCAAATACAAACTCCCCACGCGAGTGTGTCTTCTCGTAGACGGGAGCCGCGGCCACCAGCTTGCCCTGCGAGTCGCGCACGATCTGATGTCTGGGTTGCCAGCCCGTGTCCTGTCCGACGCAGCCCGTGGTTTCCAGCGTGCTCAGAAACGCATGCGAAACACAGGGATGCTGATCGGCGTCAAACAACCGATCCCATTCGCTCGCGGGCAGATCGTCGAGGCGCTCGACCGTCTGCAAGTGCAAGTCCGCTATGGCCGTCTCCGGTGGACGCTCCCCTCAGGTGGGCAGCCGAGACTAATGCAGGGTGTACGGTTCCTGGTAGCTTTGCTCGAGCGCGAGCTGGATGCAGGTGTCATGCGCGAACCGCAGCGTGTCATCGCCATCCTCCGGCATCGTGGCTTCTTCAAAACGGCCCGTGTCATCGAAGTGCACAATCGCCCCTGCGGTGCGCACGTGCAGCTCGTTGCCCTTGGGGGCGTCGTCGACCCAGACCTGGACATAGTGAATGTCGCGGCCGGCGAATTCCGGTAATGCGGTATCACGGGCGGCGACCTGCGCTGCGCGCTCGGGGTCGTATTCGCGAATCTCGCCTTCAGTAGTCAGTAGATAGTGCTTGACGGACATCGCCTGAATCCTTCGGTGTTCCTGCCTAACTATGTGGTTGAGTGCGCGGCAATCAAGGCCCGCACAAGCGATCCGGGCATCCCAATTCTCGGCCTCGCCCGTGGCACGTCAGCGGTCGGGTGCGCTGATATACTGCGCCGAGCGCATTCAATGCGCTGTGATTTCTCAGACCTTCCGCGCCTCATGTCAAAGACCAAATCGCACGCGGTTGCCGAAGGGCCAACGCGTCTGGAACGCAGCCTGCGTGAAGCTGTGCTGCTGACTTCGGCGGCGGTCACAATCTACCTGCTACTGGCCTTATTCAGCTACGACCACACGGATCCGGGCTGGTCATCAACAGGAATCGGCGGTTCGGTTTCCAACCTGGGTGGCGTGGTCGGGGCCTGGGTCGCAGACGTCGTACTCAGCCTGTTCGGCTATGTGGGCTTTATCCTGCCGTGGCTGATTTTCGCCGGGGGAGTGATTCATTATCGTTCCAGCGGGCAGGGCGGGCGTCTGGTCGACAGCCTCACGGCCCGACTCGTGGCGTCGGTCTTCCTGCTGCTCGGTGCCTGCGGACTCGCGGCTGCCCATGACCTGGGTGATCCGACGGCATTGCCCCAGGGAAGTGGCGGGATGCTGGGTGCGGTGATTGCCTCTGAGCTGGGCAAGATTCTGGGGACAGTGGGTTCGACGCTGATGCTGCTGACCATCCTGGTGGCTGCGGCACCGCTGGCCTTGGCGTTTTCCTGGCTGGCCGTGATGGATGCCATTGGTCAGGGCTTGTTGCGGGGGCTGCAGCGCCTGCGCAAACGGTTTGCAGCACGTGCCGAAGCGCGGGCCGCACGGCGTGCCGAGCAGGCCGCCGCGAAGGCGGCCAAGCCAGCGAAGCCGCCGAAGTCAACGAAGACTGCACCGGCGCCCGGCCCGGCCGTGCGAGCGGAGCCAGAGCCCGAGTCCCGCGGCAAGCGCAAGTCCAAATCCAAGAAGAAGGCGCCGACAGTTGAGCCCGTCGCCGCAAATCAGCTGCCGCTGCCGATGGATGCCGAGCAAACGGGAGCCTCGGTTCCCAGTTTCGACGGCAATCCGCTACCGGCAACCGAGATGCTCGATCCGCCGCGGGCCGCAACCCATGCTTACACAGCCGAGGAGCTCGACAGCATGTCCCGTGAGGTCGAGGCGCGTCTGGCCGAGTTTGGCGTGACCGTTGAGGTGGTCGCGGCGACGCCGGGGCCGGTGATTACGCGGTTCGAGTTGAATCCAGCGCCTGGGGTCAAGGTGGCCCAGGTCAGCAATCTCGCCAAGGATTTGGCCCGGGCGCTGTCCGCTGTTGCCGTTCGCGTCGTCGATGTCATTCCCGGCAAGTCGGTCATCGGCTTGGAGATCCCCAACCAGCATCGTGAGCTGGTGGCCCTGCGCGGAATCCTGGAAGACAAGGCGTACCAGCGGTCGGACTCGCCGCTGACCATGGCGCTGGGCAAGGACATTAGCGGGCATCCGGTGGTGGCGAATCTGGGCAAGATGCCACACCTGCTGGTGGCGGGTACCACCGGTTCGGGTAAATCGGTGGCCGTCAACGTCATGATCCTGTCGATGCTGCACAAGGCCACGGCCCGCGATGTGCGGTTGATCATGATTGATCCCAAGATGCTGGAGCTGTCGGTTTACGACGGGATTCCGCATCTGCTGGCTCCAGTGGTCACGGACATGAAAGAAGCGGCCAATGCGCTGCGCTGGTGCGTGGCCGAGATGGAGCGCCGCTACAAGCTGATGGCGGCCATGGGGGTTCGCAACATTGCAGGCCTGAATCGCAAGATCGCCGATGCGGACAAGGCGGGCGAGCCCATCATCGATCCGCTGAGCGACCCGGAAGAGGCCGAGCGTCCCACGCTGGAGCACATGCCCTACATCGTGGTGATCGTCGACGAACTTGCCGACATGATGATGGTCGTAGGCAAGAAGGTGGAGGAGTTGATTGCACGCTTGGCGCAAAAGGCTCGTGCATCCGGCATTCACCTGATTCTTGCCACCCAGAGACCATCCGTTGACGTGATTACCGGGCTGATCAAGGCCAATATTCCGACGCGCATCGCGTTTCAGGTGTCATCTCGTGTGGATTCGCGCACGATTCTGGATCAGCAGGGCGCTGAAAGCCTGCTGGGCCACGGCGACATGCTGTACCTGCCGCCGGGCACGGGTGTGCCAACGCGCGTGCACGGTGCATTTGTCGATGACCACGAGGTGCATAAGGTCGTGGCCTATCTCAAGCAAGTGGGTGCCCCGGTCTTCGAGGACGGGATACTCGACGGGACCGCCGGCGACGCCGTGCTGCCGGGTGAGGGTGGTGGCGGCGAGGGGGGCGATGAGTCGGACCCGCTGTATGACGAAGCCGTCAAGATCGTGACCGAGAGCCGCAAGGCCTCGATTTCCTGGGTGCAGCGGCGGCTCAAGATTGGCTACAACCGCGCTGCGCGTATCGTCGAACAAATGGAGGCTTCGGGCGTCGTCGGCCCGGTCTCCGGTGGTGGTTCACGAGAAGTCCTGGCGCCCCCACCCCCGGAGGTTTGAAGTCCATGTGTCGATCCGTTCTGCTTGTGCTTGTTCTGCTGACCGGCGGGCTGTCCGGTCTTTGGGCCGGGTCGGTCCATGCCGCGGCTGAAGACCTGGCCGATGCACTGGCCAACACCCGTGCGCTGGCCGGCGTGTTCGAGCAGCGTTTGCTGGACAGTGATGACACCGTCATCGAAGCCTCGCGCGGCAGCTTCGCGCTCCAGCGCCCCGGCAAGTTCCGCTGGGACTACGAACAGCCGTATGTGCAACAGGTAATCAGTGACGGCCAGACGCTGTGGCACTACGACCGCGACCTCGCCCAGGTGACGGTCCGCTCGGTGGGGACGGCGCTGAGCGGCACGCCGGCTGCGCTGCTCTCCGGAGCCACCGAACTGGACGACAGTTTCGTGGTGCGCGAACTGGAGCCGGGCCGCTATGGACTGGAGCCCAAGGCCGCCGAGGCTGAGTTCGAGTCGGCGACCGTAGAGCTGGAGGACGGCGTCGTCACGGCTCTGGATATTCAGGATGCGCTGGGTCAGCGCACGCGCATCGAGTTTTTCGACGTGGCCCGCAACGTATCGTTCAAAGCCGGCTGGTTCGAGTTCGAGCCGCCGCCGGGTGTTGAGGTGGTGGGCGAAGCCGGCTTGTGAACGCGGTCGCGGGGCGCTGGCTTGCCTGGACGACGCGCCTGATCGGCTGGCTGTTGTTATTGCTTGTCGGCGTGTTGTCTCTCATCAATCTCGCCGAGGCGCCAGTCGATGACGTCTTGTGGGACAAGCTGAACCACGCCATCGCCTACGCGGCCATTGCCGGCTGGTGGGCCGCCTTGTTGCCCGGTCGGCGCTGGAAGGCGGCCGCGGTTGCGCTGGTGTTCGGGCTCATGATGGAAGGTGTCCAGGGGGTGCTTCCGTATCGAGCCTTCGAGTGGGCCGACATGCTGGCGAACGGTGTGGGTGTCCTGCTGGGCCTGCTGCTGTCGCTGTGGTGGCTGCCCAGGGGATTCGCTGGCTGGTGGTCGGCCAGGTCGCAGGGCGCATGAGCGATCCGCGACCTCTGCCGGAACGCATGCGTCCACAAGCGCTGGACGATGTCATCGGGCAAGACCATCTGGTCGGGCCGGAGGGCAGCCTGCGGCATGCCCTGGCTGCAGGCCATCTGAGATCCATGGTGTTCTGGGGGCCGCCGGGTACCGGTAAAACCACGCTGGCGCGACTGGTTGCCCAGCAGGCCGGGTTGCCCTTTTTCGGTTTGTCGGCGGTGACGGCCGGGCTTAAGGATTTGCGTGCCGCATTTGCAGGCGCAACCGCCGAGGCGCCCGTTGTGATCTTTCTGGATGAGATCCATCGCTTCAACAAGGCGCAGCAGGACGCGCTATTGCCGGTCGTCGAGGCTGGCGCGGTGGTGCTGGTCGGTGCGACCACCGAAAACCCCTCATTCGAGATTAATCGCGCGCTGCTGTCGCGGGTGCAGGTTTATGTGGTTCGGTCGCTGGAGCCGGCGAGCCTGGAACAGTTGCTTGCGCGTGCGCTGCAGCAGGCGTATCCGGCCATGCAGCTGAGCGACGAGGGGCGCGACAGCCTTGTCTCGCTGGCCGACGGTGATGCTCGCCGCGCCCTGCATTTACTGGAGGCCGCTGCGGCATCGGCTCAGGCAGAGCCTGCCACGACCATTACCCCAACCCATCTGGAGGCCAGTCTGGGTACGGCGCTGCGTGCCTTTGATCGCGGCGGCGATGTGTTCTATGAGCAGATTTCAGCGCTGCACAAGTCGGTGCGGGGTTCCGATCCTGATGCCGCGATTTACTGGTTTGCGCGCATGATCGACGGCGGCTGTGATCCTATGTATGTCGGACGCCGCCTGGTGCGCATGGCATCTGAGGATCTTGGCAATGCGGACCCGCGTGCTTTGACCGTCGCCGTTGACGCCTGTGCCGCCTTCGAGCGGCTGGGTTCGCCCGAAGGCGAACTGGCCCTCGCGCAGGCCGTGCTGTATTTGGCCAGCGCGCCGAAGAGCAATGCGGCCTATGTCGCGTACAAGGCGGCGCTTAAGGAGGTTCGTCGCAGCGGCTCCCGACCCGTGCCCATGCACCTGCGGAATGCGCCGACCGGCATGATGAAGTCGATGGGGTATGGCAGCGAGTATCGTTACGACCCCGATGAGCCCGGCGGCCACGCACAGGGCCAGACCTATCTGCCGGATGGGCTGCAGTCGACCCGCTTCTATACGCCTCGCGCCTCGGGACTGGAGTTGCGCATTCGTGAACGGCTGGACCGTCTTCGGAGCGGCGGCCAATGAACCTGCTGTGGGTGGCGCTGGGTGGTGCGGTGGGTGCGAGCCTGCGTTACGGCCTTGCGCTGGTCTGCATGCCATTGTCCCGCTGGGCTCTGGGGACGCTGGTGGCCAATGTGCTGGGCAGTCTGCTCTTGGGGGGCTTTATGGCCTGGTGGCTACCACGCGCCGCCGAGCTGGGCGAATCGCTGCGCCTGTTCGTCGCGATTGGGCTGTTGGGCGGCTTCACCACGTTCTCGACCTTTTCCTATGACACGCTGGCGCTGGCGTTCGGCGGTCGACCGTTGGCAGCCGTGCTCAACATTGCGATGAACCTGTTCGGCGCGCTGGGGGCCGTGTGGGTGGGATGGTGGATCATGCGAGGCTGGGCGAGCGGCGCAGGAGCCGTATAATCCCGCGCCTCATCAACCCAGGACCAGATCGATGCTCGACCCGAAGCAACTTCGGCAAGACCCCAAGGCTGTGGCACAGGCGCTGGCTCGGCGTGGCTATGTGCTCGATGTCGAGGCCTTTGAGCGCCTGGAGAGCGAACGCAAACAGCTGCAAGTCCGGACCGAGGAGCTGCAGGCCGAGCGCAATCGGCGCTCGAAATCGATTGGTCAGGCCAAGGCGCGTGGCGAGGATATCGAGCCACTCAAGGCGGAGGTGGCGCGCATCGGTGATGAGATGCGAACGGTGGCCGCGGAATTAGAGGCCACGCGAACCGGGCTCGATGATCTGGCGCTGGAATTGCCGAATCTGCCGGATGCAGCGGTCCCGGAAGGCGCGGACGAGCAGGACAACGTGGAGCTGCGGCGCTGGGGCCAACCGGGCGACTACTCCTTCGATGTGAAGGATCATGTTGCGCTGGGCGAGCAACTCGGGGGGATGGATTTCGAGGCGGCCTCACGGATGTCTGGCGCACGATTCGTGGCCCTCAAGGGGCCGCTGGCCCGGCTGCATCGGGCATTGGCGCAAATGATGCTCGACCTGCACGTGGATGCTCACGGCTATACGGAAGTCGCGGTGCCGTTTCTTGTGCAGCCCCACTGCCTGGAGGGCACGGGACAGCTGCCGAAGTTCGCTGATGACCTGTTCAGGATCAACGATGACCGTGGTTTGCATCTGATTCCGACGGCAGAAGTTCCGCTCACCAACCTGGTGCGTGAGCAGATTATTGATGCCCAGGCGCTGCCGCTGAAGTTTGTTGCCCACACGCCGTGCTTCCGGGCCGAGGCCGGTGCCCACGGTCGCGATACCCGAGGCATGATTCGCCAGCATCAGTTCGAGAAGGTGGAGTTGGTCCAGGTGGTGTCGGCCGAGGAGTCGGATGCCGCACTCGAGGCGCTGACCGGGCATGCCGAGGCCGTTCTTCAAGCGCTGGAGCTACCGTATCGCGTGGTCGCGCTATGCGGGGGCGATCTGGGGTTCTCGGCGGCCAAGACCTACGATCTGGAAGTGTGGCTGCCGAGTCAGCAGACCTACCGTGAGATCAGCTCCTGCTCGAACACCCGGGACTTCCAGGCGCGTCGCATGCAAGCGCGTTGCCGCGCGGAGCAGGGGGCCAAGCCCGAGTTAGTCCATACACTCAACGGATCGGGCGTTGCGGTCGGTCGTGCCTTGGTTGCGGTGCTGGAGAACGGCCAGCAGGCCGATGGCTCCATTCGCCTGCCCGCCGCATTAGCCCGGTACTTCGGCGCCGATTCGCTCGCTGCCGCCTAGGCTTTCGAATCGGCGGGCTTGCCTCAGGCACTCGCTGAGGCAAGCCGGGCAGCTTATGCGCTGCGGCGCCGGCGGTAGGCGGGTAGCTCACCCGCCTGCGTGGCCTGATAGGCCGTCGTGAAGTCATTGAACCCGCGCGCCAACCGCTCGGCCTGTGCCGCATCCTCCACAGCAAACACATCAAAGCCGCAGCGCTTGAGATAACAGGCCTGGTCCTGGTGCAGGTCTCCCGTTGCGACTATGGGCCGTGTCCAATGAAGCCGGCTGCGTAGCACGCTGGCCTGGGAGTAGGCGCGACCGTCGGTGAAGGCCGGAAAATCCAGCGCGACAAAGCGAAATGCGGCGAGGTCGACTGGCAGGGACTCCACGTCCACCGTGTTTTCAAGGTGCAGGCCTAGCGGCTCACCGGCCTGGGCGACCGTGGGGTGGTCCAGGCCGATGGCTTCCCAGCCTTGCCCGCTCGGGGTGTCCTCGGCGCCGAGCAGGCGCCAGTCCACGGATTCAGTGGAACCGTCGATATGCAGCAGAATCATCCGTAAACCGCCTCTCGGAAAGGAGTGATGCCGAGGCGGCGAACCGTGTCCAGAAACAGTTCGTCGCCTTCACGGACCTCGGCGTAGCGGTCGACGATCTTGCGGATCGCCGGTGCAATGTCCTGACGTGACACCGATGCACCTAGCCGCTGACCAAGTTCGGCGTCTTCCGCGGCGGTGCCACCCAGGGTGATCTGGTACCACTCTTCGCCCTTCTTATCGACGCCCAGAATGCCGATATGCCCCACGCTGTGGTGGCCGCAGCCATTCATGCAGCCCGACATCTTGAGCTTGATTTCGCCCAGATCGTACTGCTCGTCAAGATCGTCGAATAAAGCATTGATCTCGCGTGCCACACCGATGGAGCCGGCATTGGCCAAGCTGCAGAAATCCAGTCCGGGGCAGGCGATCATGTCGGAGAGGGTGCCGTGATTGGGCGTGGCCAGGCCGACCTCATCCAGCGCCTTCCAGACGGTGTACAAGTCTTCGTGCGGGACATCGGGCAGGATCAGGTTTTGCTCATGCGTGGTCCGGATTTCGCCAAACCCATGCGTGTCGGCCAGGTCTGCGACCCGCTCCATCTGTTCTGCACTGCAATCGCCGGGCGCGTCGTCCGGGGCTTTGAGCGACACCGTGACGATGCGGTAGCCGGGCTGCTTGTGGGCGATGACGTTATGCGCCATCCAGCGGCCAAAACCCGACTCGCTTGCGGCCTGCGCGGCCACCGCATCGCTGTCGCGACGTGGCTCGTAGGCGGGCGGTTGGAAAAAATCCTGTATGTGGGCGATGTCTTCCGGCTCCAGTCGCAGGTCTGTATCGCGCAGCTTGTCCCACTCGGCCTCGACCCACTCGGCAAAGCGTTCGGCGCCGGATTCGCGGACCAGAATCTTGATGCGTGCCTTGTACTTGTTGTCTCGACGACCCAACCGGTTGTAGACGCGCAGAATGGCCTCGAGGTACGAGAGCATGTGCACCGGCTCAAGAAAATCACGGATGCAGGTACCGATGACCGGCGTACGACCCAGGCCACCGCCCACAAACACGGCAAAGCCACGCTCACCTTGGGCGTTCTCGACGATTTGCAGCCCGATGTCATGGACGCGGATCGCGGCGCGGTCGGTGGCGCTGGCGGTCACCGCAATCTTGAATTTGCGGGGCAGGTAGGCGAATTCCGGATGCAGCGTCGACCACTGGCGAATGATCTCGCAATACGGGCGTGGATCTTCCAGCTCGTCGGCGGCGACGCCGGCATACTGGTCTGACGTGGTGTTGCGAATGCAGTTGCCGCTGGTCTGGATGGCATGCATCTGCACGCTGGCCAACTCTTCCAGAATGTCCGGCACCGTTTCCAGCCGAGGCCAGTTGAATTGCAGATTCTGGCGGGTGGTGAAGTGACCGTAGCCGCGATCGTACTCACGCGCGATGCTGGCCAGCTTGCGGAGCTGTCGGGATGACAGCAGCCCGTACGGGATGGCGATGCGCAGCATCGGCGCAAAGCGCTGAATATAAAGCCCGTTCTGCAGGCGCAGCGGACGGTACTGGTCTTCGGTCAGCTCGCCGGCCAGAAACCGCTGGGTCTGGTCACGAAACTGACGGACGCGTTCGTCGACAATGGTTTGGTCGATGGCGTCGTATTGATACATCGGGCACGTCCGCACGGTGAAACGGGCGGCGAGGATAGCAATACCGCGCCCTGGCGCAAGCCGCATGGCCGCTTAGTTATAAGGCCGGAACCTCTCCGACATGCTCGGCCACAAAGGCCCGGCGCTCGGCGGGCTCGCGAATCTCGATGACCTGCTCGATCAGGTCGCGCTTGAGATGCGGAGCAAAGGTTTCGATGAATCGAACCATGAAGTCGCGCAGGAACTGATTACGGCGAAAGCCGATATGCGTGGTGCTTCGGCTGAACAAATGCCCGGCGTCGATGGCGACCAGGTCATCGTCCTCCTCGGCACTGTAGGCCATGTTGGCAATAATCCCCACGCCCAGCCCGAGGCGAACGTAGGTCTTGATCACGTCGGCGTCGACGGCTGTTAGCACCACATTCGGCTGCAGGCCCTGGGCCTTAAAGGCCTGATCCAGCTGCGAACGCCCGGTGAACCCGAAGGTGTAGGTGATCAGCGGGTAGCGCGCCAAATCCTTAAGCCCCGGATTGCTCACCGAGGCCAGCGGATGCCCCGGGCGCAGCAGCAAGGCGCGATTCCAGTGATAGCAGGGGAGCATGACCAGCTCGTCGAAATGGTGCAGCGCTTCGGTTGCGATGGCGAAATCGGCTTCGCCTTCGGCGGCCATTCGTGCGATCTGCGGTGGTGACCCCTGGTGCAGGTTCAGCGTGACATCGGGGTACTGCTTCTTGAAGGCCGTCACTGCAGGCGGCAGGGCGTAGCGAGCCTGGGTATGGGTGGTGGCCAGGCTCAGCACCCCTCGGTTGCCGTCAGAGAAGTCCTTGGCCACCCGCGAGATGTTGTCCACGTCCAGTAAGACCCGGTCGACAATCTGGACAATTTGTTCGCCGGCCGGGGTCAGCCGGGTCAGGTGTTTGCCACTGCGCTCGAACAACGGGACGCCCAGCTCGTCTTCCAGCAGGCGCAGCTGCTTGCTAATGCCGGGTTGCGAAGTGAATAGCGCCTCGGCCGCGGCCGTGATGCTGAGGTCATGCTTGACGATCTCGTGAACGAAATGCAGTTGCCGCAACTTCATGGCCGGGGTGTCGTGTCCGTATCAGTGGTTTGGTCACCTTACGTTAGACTTTCCGGGCGGTCCATGCGGCCGCGTGGTCCCACCGATCTTTTGCCGAGGCTTTGCGTTGCAGTACTTTCCCGTGTTTCTGGACATGGCGTCGGCCGACGTGCTGATCGTTGGCGGCGGCGTGGTTGCCGAGCGCAAATGGCGCCTGCTGGCCAAGACGCCGGCGCGTATCCGCATTGTTGCCCCCGAGTTGACGCCCAGCCTGCGTCAGGCGGCCGAATCCGGCGCCATCGACTGGGCGCCGCGAGGCTTTGAAGCCGCCGATGTCACCGGCCAGCGGCTCGTCATCGCCGCGACGTCAGATACGCAGGTCAACCATGCGGTGGCCGATGCCGCTCGCGGGGCGGCGATTCCGGTCAACGTGGTGGATGATCGGGCCGCCTGCACGGCCATCACGCCTGCCATCGTGGAGCGTGGAGAGCTTATCGTGGCGATTAGCTCCCAAGGGGCCATGCCCGTACTCGCGCGACGGGTGCGCGAACGCATCGAGCAGGCGCTGCCGCAGCGCCTCGGTGCGTTCATTGCCACGGCAGGGCGTTACCGTGATCGTGTCCGTGCGCAGCTGGCGCCGGCGCGGGTGCGCGGATTCTGGGAGCGCCTGGTCGACGGTCTTTGGCGAGAGGGTTTCGCCGAGTCGGACGCGGTGTTGGCGCAGCGGATTGATTCGGCGTTGGACCAGGCGGCCAGCTCGGAGGCGATGCAACCAGGACGGGTGACGTTGGTGGGTGGCGGGCCTGGTGACCCGGGGCTGCTCACCTTGCGCGCGCTGCGCCGGCTACAGGACGCAGATGTCGTGCTTTTCGACCGGCTGGTCAACCAGGCGCTGGTCGATCTGGCGCGCCGGGATGCCGAGCGCATCCACGTCGGTAAGCGACGGGATCGGCATACGGTGCCCCAATCCGAAATTAATGCGCTGATGATCGAACATGCCCGGGCCGGCAAGCAGGTGGTGCGGCTCAAGGGCGGCGATCCGTTCATCTTCGGGCGCGGTGGTGAGGAGATTGCCGATGTGGCCGCGGCCGGTCTGCAGGTCGAGGTGGTGCCTGGGATTACCGCCGCCGCCGGTTGCGCAGCCTATGCCGGGATCCCATTGACGCATCGTGACCACGCACAGTCCTGCATGTTGGTCACAGGACATCGTAAGGCCAATGGCGCCCTGGATTTACCGTGGACTGCCATGGCTGCGCCCCAGCAAACTCTGGTGGTGTACATGGGGCTGGCGACATTGGGTGAGCTATGTCAGCAGCTCATCGCCCATGGCCTGGCGGCCGACCACCCCTGCGCCATGGTTGAATCCGGCACGCTGCAATCTCAGCGGGTGGTGACGGGCACCTTGGCTACGCTGGAGGCCGCGGTCGCTGACACCGGCCTCACCGGTCCCGCGTTGCTCATTGTGGGCACCGTCGTCCGCCTGCGTCAGGAACTGGCCTGGTTCGATGAGCAAAGCGCGACACGCTGATGCGTCGGCGACAAAGGCGGTGGCTGCTCGCCGCTGCATTGGCGCTGGCGGCCTTGGTTGCCGGGCTGGTGCTACCCCCATCGGCGCAGCGGGCAGGCCTGCCGGGCGGTTGGCCAGACCCTGTCATCACCGATGGATTGCATTGGGTGCGTATCCTCGAATCGCCGGGGTTCTACACCGGCTACTCCGAGTGGCGTGGGGCGCCGTTATGGGTGGCGTATCGGAGCGGATGGGTCGAGAATCCGGCCGGGCCGCCGCGGCCCGAGCGCTTCACCCGTGACTGGCGGGTATTTCACCAGCCAGGCCCGCGCGCGCTGTCCGGCAGTGGGTATGGGCGCGGCCATCTGGCCCCGAATTACGCCATCTCGCGTCTCTATGGCCGCCAGGCGCAGCTGGCGACGTTTCGAATGACCAACATCGTCGCCCAGCGCCCGGATATGAACCGCGGGGTCTGGCAACGCATCGAGGAGCTGGAAACAGACGCCTGGAGCCGCGAGGCCGAGCAGTTCTGGGTCGTGACCGGGCCGGTGTTTGATGACGTGCGTGAATGGGTGGGCCAGGGCGTGGAAGTCCCCGATGCCCTGTATCGGGTCTTGCTGGCCAGAACGCCCGGCGGAGAGTGGCAGGCGTTGAGTTTCATTGTTCCGCAATCCGCGCCGCCACGGGCCGATCTGCGACGCTACGTGACCACGGTTGATGCCGTGGAAGCCCGGATCGGCTTTGACTTGTTTCCGGGGCTGGAGCCAGGGCTGGAAGCCCGAATCGAGGCCGCGACGCCATCGGCCTTCTGGCGACTGGATACGCTGTCGACGCGCCCCGGACGCTACACCGACTAAGGTGTGAGCCGTCCAGGGAACACCCGCGGCGTATGGGGCTAGCCCGTCTGGCCTGCCGAGCTCACATCGTCCAGATCACGTGCCCTCAGACGACGCTGGATGGCGCGCTGAATACCGGCGGCGTCCAGACCGAGGCTGGCGAGCATCTCTTCGCGCCCCCCATGCTCGACAAAGCGGTCCGGCAGGCCCAGGTTGAGGGCAGGGACGGCCAGATGCCGCTCCATGAGCACTTCGTTGACGCCGCTGCCTGCGCCTCCGGCCACCACATTGTCTTCGATGGTCACAAGCAGATCGGCTTCGTCTGCCATGCGCAGGATCATGTCCACGTCCAGCGGTTTGACAAAGCGCATGTCCACCACCGTGGCGTCGAGCAATTCAGCGGCCGCCAGCGCGGGTTCCACCATGATGCCAAACGCCAGAATGGCGACCCGAGGACGTCGGCGACCCAGGGCAGAGCGGACGATCCGAGCCTGACCCATCGTCAGGGGCTGCAGCTTGTCATCCAGCTCGGCGCCGGGACCGCTACCACGGGGGTAGCGCACGGCACTGGGGCCCGGGTGGGCCATGCCGGTTGCCAGCATGCGACGGCATTCGTTTTCATCGCTGGGCGCCATGACCACCATATTGGGGATGCAGCGCATAAAACTCAGATCGAACGCGCCGTTATGGGTGGCACCATCGGCCCCCACCAGCCCCCCGCGGTCGATGGCAAACATCACCGGCAGGTTCTGGATGGCGACATCATGGATGAGCTGGTCGTAGCCGCGCTGCAAAAAGGTCGAGTAAATCGCGACCACCGGGTGCAGGCCTTCGGTTGCCAGACCGGCGCCCAGCGTGACCGCGTGTTGCTCGGCGATGGCGACATCGAAATAGCGATCGGGGAATCGTTGGGCAAACTCGACCAGGCCTGACCCCTCGCGCATCGCGGGTGTGATGGCCACCAGGTCAGGATTGGATTCGGCCGCTTCACAAAGCCATTGGCCGAATATTTTGGTGAATGTCGGCCGGCTGCTCTTGGACTTGGGCATCTCGCCCGTGACGGGGTCAAAGCTCGTGACCCCGTGGTACGCAATGGGATCACACTCGGCCGGATCGAAGCCCTTGCCCTTGACGGTCGCGACATGCAGCAGCCGCGGTCCGCGGATCTGCAAGGCATTGCGCAGTGCCGGCAGCAGGCTGTCCAGATCGTGGCCGTCGACGGGGCCGAGATACTGCACACCCAAGGACTCGAACAGGTCACCGTCATCGGGCGACAGGTCCGATTCGGGCGCTGCGGCGCGGCGGTAGGCTTCCGCCGAGCGTGCGGCGTCCGGCCGCCGTGAAAACACGCGGGCACAGTGATCGCGCAAGGCGCCGACATTCTCGGAGATCGACATGTCGTTGTCGTTGTAGATGACCAGCACGTCGCTACCGGCTGTCCCGAGGTGGTTCAGGGCCTCGAATGCCATTCCGGCGGTCATGCCGCCATCGCCAATCACACAGGCCACACGCTGCTGTCCCCTGTTTCCGCGGATGCGGATGGCCTCGGCCATGCCGACGGCTGCGGAAATTGAGGTGCTGGAGTGTCCGGTTCCAAAGGTGTCGTATTCACTTTCCTCGCGGGCTGGAAACGGCGCAAGCCCATCCTTGCGGCGAATGGTTTCCAGGCGCGACCGGCGTCCGGTCAGCACCTTGTGCGGGTAGGCCTGATGGCCGACATCCCAGACCAGACGGTCATCCGGGGTGTTCAGCAGGTAGTGCAAGGCGATCGTCAATTCGACGGTGCCGAGATTGGCGGCGAAATGCCCGCCAATACGACCCAGGGTTTCGATCAGAAACCGGCGTAGGTCAACGGCGAGGGCAGGAAGCTGATCTTCCGGCAGTGCGCGCAAATCCTCGGGCGAGTGCACGCGACCGAGCAGAGAATATCCAGACGCGTCAGACATGACACGGAATTACCAGGCGGTGGGATCGCACCATTATGGGGCGGTATGGCATTGGCTTCAAACTTAGTGCTTCCGTTGAATCATGTGTTGTGCCAACGCGCGCAGCCCATCGGCTTCGGGACCGAAGCCGCGCAAATGGTCTAGCGCCTCGTCGGTGAGTGTTTGCGCACGCTGACGCGAGGCATCAAGCCCTAGCAGCGCCGGGTAGGTGGGCTTGCCGGCCGCGCGATCGGCGCCTTGGGGCTTACCGAGCACGGCCGTTTCGGTGGTTTCGTCGAGGACGTCGTCGTGGATCTGGAACGCCAGGCCGATGCGTGAGGAATACGCCTCCAGTGCCTGGACCGCGGTGTCAGCCGCGTCGGCCAAATCGGCGGGTAACAGGGTGGCGGCATGGATGAGGCGTCCGGTTTTCAACCCGTGCATGGTGTCGATGGTGTTCAGATCCGGCTGCTGCCCGACCTGCTGCAGGTCCACCGCCTGTCCGCCGACCATGCCGCAGGAGCCGGCCGCTCGGGCCAGCCGGCTGATCATGGCCAGCCGCTGCTGCGCTCCCCCAGCGATGCTGGCATCCGTGGCCAGAATCTCGAATGCCAAGGGCTGTAACGCGTCGCCAGCCAGGATGGCGGTCGCCTCGTCAAACGCTTTGTGGGTGGTGGGGCGGCCTCGCCTCAGGTCGTCGTCGTCCATCGCCGGCAGATCATCATGGATGAGCGAGTAGGCATGGATGAGCTCGACAGCCAATGCCACGGCATCCAGCCGGGCCGGCGCCAGGCCCAGGGCTTCACCGCTGGCGTAGACCAGCTGCGGGCGTAGGCGCTTACCGCCTCCCAGCACGGCGTAGCGCATGGCGGCGTGCAGCCGTTCGGGCAGGGCGTCGGGGGGCGGTAGCCAGCGCTGCGCAATCGCCTCCAGGCGTTGTGCCCGCTGTTCCAGTCGCTGCCGGAGCGTGTCGGGGGTCACGGGGTCGGCTCGTCGTCCGGCAGCGGCGTCTCTTCCCCGTCTTCGGTCAGCTGACGGATCCGCAGCTCGGCGTGGCGAACGGCATCCTGGCAGGATTTGACCAGTGTCACACCGCGCTCAAAGCGCTGCAGGGCCTGCTCCAGGCTCAAATCGCCGGATTCCATGGCTTCGACAATGGACTCCAATTCAGAGACTGCCGTTTCGAAATCTGAGAGGGAGACGGTTGCGGGCGCGTCGGGCTGGCTCATGGGTGTCGCGGGGGGGGCGGATCGGGCGCGCAAGTGTACTGGATTCAATCATGGCCGGCCCTTTGCCCTGACACCACGAGGCCGGGGTCAATCCGGAGCGCGCGATGCTTGATTGCGGCCTGGGGCTCCTTTACGTTGCCCACACGCGGCGCCTTGCCGCCTGTTCAGCACTACTAACATGACAAGCAGTTACGACGCGGCCTCCATTGAGGTGCTCAGCGGGCTCGAGCCTGTTCGCAAGCGCCCCGGCATGTTTACCGACACCGCCCGGCCCAATCATCTGGCGCAGGAAGTGATCGACAACAGCGTCGACGAGGCGCTGGCGGGCCATGCCACCGAGATTCGGATCACCGTATTCGACGATGGCTCATTGCAAGTCGAGGATGACGGGCGCGGCATGCCGGTGGATGTGCACCCGGAACATGGGGTGCCAGGCGTGGAACTCATCCTCACGCGCTTGCATGCCGGCGGAAAATTTTCCAATAAGAACTACCAGTTTTCCGGGGGGTTGCACGGCGTTGGCGTGTCCGTGGTCAATGCCTTGTCGACACGGCTGGAGGTGGAGATCAAGCGTGATAGTCAGCGCTGGGTGTCGACCTATGCCGGCGGCCATCTGACCGAACCACTCCAAGCCGTTGATTCGGTCGGCAAACGGAACACCGGCACGCGGCTACGGTTCTGGCCCGATGCCAGTTTTTTCGACACGCCGAAGTTTTCCATCGCCCGGCTGCGCCATGTGCTGCGCGCCAAGGCGGTGCTATGTCCCGGCTTGCGGGTGGTCTTCGACTACCCCGGTGCGGACGGGCCGGAAGTCTGGTGCTACGCCGATGGCCTGGCGGAATACCTGGATGAGGCTATCGGTTCCGCCGAGCGTGTGCCCCAGTCGGCATTTGTCGGGCATTTTGCGTCTGAACGCGAGGGTGTGGACTGGGCGGTGGCCTGGGTGATCGATGAAGACACCGATGCCACGGTGGTCACGGAAAGCTACGTGAACTTGGTGCCCACGCCGCAGGGTGGCACGCACGTTAATGGGCTGCGAACCGGGCTGACCGAGGCCATGCGCGAGTTCTGTGAGTTTCGCAATCTGCTGCCTCGAGGCCTTCGTATCACGCCCGATGATGTCTGGAATGGCTGCGGGTACGTGGTGTCGGTGAAAATGCAGGATCCGCAGTTCGCTGGCCAGACCAAGGAGCGGCTGAGCTCCCGTGAGTGTGCGGCGTTCGTGTCGGGCGTCGTCAAGGATGCGTTCAGTCTGTGGCTGAACCAGCATCATCAAGACGGGGAGGCGCTGGCTCAGTGGATTATCTCGGCCGCACAGCGCCGGACGCGGGCCGCCAAGAAGGTGGTTCGCAAAAAGGTCGTCACTGGACCGGCGTTGCCCGGCAAGCTCGCTGACTGCGTCGTCGATGACCCGGCCCAAACCGAATTATTCTTGGTGGAAGGCGACTCGGCCGGTGGGTCGGCGAAGCAGGCTCGGGACCGCACCACGCAGGCCATCATGCCGCTGCGGGGCAAGATCATGAATACCTGGGAGGTCGATTCGGCCGAGGTGCTCGGGTCTCAGGAAATCCACGATATCTCGGTCGCCATCGGCATCTCGCCAGGGCAAAGCGATTTGTCCGGCCTGCGCTACGGCAAGATCTGCATCCTCGCAGATGCCGACTCTGATGGCCTGCACATCGCGACGTTGTTGTGCGCGCTATTTCTGAAGCATTTCAGGCCGTTGGTCGAGCAGGGGCATGTTTATGTCGCCATGCCACCGTTATTCCGCATCGATATCGGCAAACAGGTCGAATATGCCCTCGATGAGGCCGAGCGGGACGGCGTGCTTGACCGAATCGCGGCCGAGAACATCAAGGGCAAGGTTTCGGTCACCCGATTCAAGGGTCTGGGTGAGATGAATCCGCCCCAGTTGAGGGAAACCACCATGGCGCCTGATACCCGGCGGCTGGTCCAGCTGCGCGTCGAGGCCGCCGATGCGGACGCGTTGTTTGACATGTTGCTGGCCAAGAAGCGGGCGTCCGATCGACGCGGCTGGCTGGAAGCTGAAGGAGATCGCGCCGAGCCTGTGGGCTGAGCGCCCTGGCGCAGCGTTGTTGCTGACCATCGAATCCAAACGAGTCGAACATGACTGACGAATCCGCGCTAGAGGGCGAATACCTGCCCCTGAAGACCTTCGCCGAGAAGGCGTATCTGGACTATTCCATGTACGTGGTACTGGACCGCGCCCTGCCGCATATCGGCGACGGGCTGAAGCCGGTGCAGCGTCGTATCACCTACGCCATGAGCGAGCTGGGGCTGAGTGCAGCCTCTAAGCACAAGAAGTCGGCGCGCACCGTGGGTGATGTGATCGGCAAGTTTCATCCGCATGGCGACAGCGCGTGCTACGAGGCCATGGTGATCATGGCCCAGCCCTTTACCTACCGGTATCCCATCGTCGACGGGCAAGGTAACTGGGGCTCGCCGGATGACCCCAAGTCGTTTGCGGCCATGCGGTACACCGAATCGAGGTTGGCTCCCTATGCGGCCACGCTGCTGGCCGAGATCGACCAGGGCACGGTGGAATGGGTTCCCAACTTCGATGGAACCCTGACCGAGCCACGGGTGTTGCCGGCCCGCCTGCCCAATGTGCTGCTCAACGGCGGGTCCGGGATTGCGGTCGGCATGGCAACGGATGTGCCGCCCCACAACCTGCGAGAGGTCGTGGCCGCCGCCCGGCATTTACTGGACAAGCCCAAGGCGCAGCTCGACGACCTGTTGGCACTGATGCCGGCCCCGGATTTTCCGACCGGCTGCGACATCGTCTCTTCGAGTGATGAATTGCGCGCGATTTACGAAACCGGCAACGGACAGGTTCGTGTACGCGCCGTCTTCGAACGCGACGGCCAGGATCTCATCGTGACCGCGCTGCCGCACCAGGTCTCCGGGGCGAAGATTCTCGAGCAGATTGCCGCACAGATGCGGGCGAAGAAACTGCCGATGGTCGATGACCTGCGTGACGAATCGGATCATGAATCCCCATGCCGATTGGTCATTTCTCCACGCTCTAACCGGGTGGATGTGGATGCGCTCATCGCCCACCTCTGTGCCACGACCGATCTGGAGAAGACCATCCGGGTCAATCTCAACATGATCGGGCTGGACGGGCGTCCGCGGGTTCGCGGCCTGGTGGAGATTCTCAGCGAATGGTTGGTCTTCCGTCGCCAGACCGTGCGTCGACGGCTGGAGCATCGCCTGGGCAAGGTCGAAGACCGGCTACATATCCTTGAGGGCTTGTTGGTTGCCTACCTCAACATCGATGAGGTCATCCGCATTATTCGCACCGAGGAATCTCCCAAGCCGGTGATGATGGATCGCTTTGGCATTTCAGAAATCCAGGCCGAGGCGATTCTCAATCTACGTCTGCGCCATCTCATGCGTCTGGAAGAGATGAAGATTCGAGGTGAGCAGGACGAGCTGGAGGCCGAACGCAAGTGGCTCTCTGGCGTGTTGGGATCGGAATCCAAGATGACGGCGTTGATCCGCAAGGAGCTGGCCGCCGACGCGGAGAAATATGGCGACGCCCGCCGTTGCGCGATCGAAGCGCGACCGCCGGCCCGCGCCCTGTCGGAGTCAGACCTGCTGCCCGCCGAGCCGATTACCGTCGTGTTGTCCGAACTCGGGTGGATTCGCGCGGCCAAGGGGCATGCGGTCGAGGCCGATGCGTTGAACTTCAAGGCGGGTGACGGCTATCTCTGCGATGTGCCGGGGCGTAGCAATCAGCCGCTCATCGTGCTCGACTCCACCGGGCGGTCCTACCAGCTCGCAGCTCATAAGCTGCCGTCGGCCCGGGGGCAGGGCGAGCCGCTGTCCGGCAAGCTCAACCCGCCGGCCGGTGCACGGTTCGTCGGCTTGATCCTGGGAGACGCGACACAGCGGGTGCTGCTGGGCTCCAATGCCGGGTATGGCTTCGTGACCAAAATGGCCGACCTCGAAAGCCGGAACAAGAGCGGCAAGGCCGTGCTCACCGTGCCGAAGGGCAGCCAAGTGCTGGCACCGCTGCCGCTGGTCGCGCAGGCGCAATGGCTTTGCGTGGTGGCGTCAACCGGTCGCATGCTGGCGTTCCCGCTGGAGGAACTGCCTGAACTCACCCGCGGTAAGGGCAACAAGCTCATGAGTCTCAAGAAGGGCGAGACGCTGGTGGGCTGGGCGGCGCTGGCACCCGGCCAGCAATTGCGGATCGAGAGTGGCGCGCGGCATATCGGCCTGAGGGTGGTCGATGTGGAGGCCACCTACCTGGGCAAGCGGGCGCAGCGTGGTGCCTTGCTGCCTCGTGGGTTCCAACGTGTGCAAAACGTGTTGGCGGTCGACGCTTGATTCGCGCCCGGTCGGGCACATATTGCACTGCAGACTGTCTTCCCCTCGGATTTGAGTAGAGGCTTTAACCGCATGAAACGCATTCTGCTGTTCGTCGCCACCAACATCGCCATCATGGTCGTGCTCACGGCCGTGCTCTTCGTGCTGAGCGCGGTGTTCGGCATCGACCTGGCTCAGAGCACCGGCGGGCAGTTCAACTATGCCGGCACCTTGCTGCTGGCCGCGGTCTTCGGGTTTGGCGGAGCCTTTATCTCGCTGGCCATGAGTAAGTGGATGGCCAAGCGGTCCATGGGCGCGCAGGTGATCGAACGACCATCCAACTCCCAGGAAGCCTGGTTGCTGCAGACCGTGCAACGTCTGGCTCGCCAGGCCGGCATCGGCATGCCAGAGGTGGCGATTTTTCATTCGCCGGCCCCCAATGCATTCGCAACCGGTGCCTCCAAGAATAATGCGCTGGTGGCCGTATCCACGGGCTTGTTGCAAACGATGTCGGCCGATGAGGTCGAGGCGGTACTCGGTCACGAGATCGGCCACATCGCCAATGGTGACATGGTGACGCTCACGCTGATTCAGGGCGTGGTGAACACCTTTGTGATCTTTCTTGCCCGGCTGGCGGCGTTCTTCGTAGACCGTGTCATCTTCCGTAACCAGGATGGCCGCGGTCCGGGGTATTTCATCTCATGGATCGTCTTCGAGATCCTGTTCGGCGTGTTGGCCTCGATCGTCGTCTGCTGGTTCTCCCGCCAGCGTGAATTCCGGGCGGATGCCGCAGGGGCTCATCTGGCTGGCCGGCGGAAGATGATCGCCGCGCTGCGCCGCCTGCAGGGCGGACAACCCGAGCCGCTGCCTGAGCAGTTCAGCGCATTCGGTATCGCCGGGGGCGTGGGTCAGGGCTTGCGCCATCTCTTCATGACCCACCCGCCGCTGGGCGAGCGCATCCGAGCCTTGGAAGCCGCAGACCGCTAGCCGGCAAGCCCGGCTGTCCACAGCGACCCGCCATCGGTGAACCGGGGCGGGTCGGCTTGTATAGCGCTGACGACGTCGCGCTGCCCCGGTGGGCGGCACTTTGTGAATTCCAGACGGCGAGAGCGGATGCAGGCTGGACGTGAAACCGGCGCCTTGCCTGAGGATTGCGTCTGACAGGGGGCATGCCGAGTCACCTGGCGCGCATCTCGAATGGCGCGGCCTGTCTGCTCGCACCCGGGCCGCGTTTGCACGGCCACGGGTGGGTGTCCAACGTGCCTAGACCAGGGCGATACTGTCGGCGAGCGGCTCGTCAGCCGTCATTGACGACTGTACGTGATTGCCCTGAACGTAATTGATGCCCAACTGCCAGAGCTGAGCCATCGCATTGGCGTCTTCGACATGCTCTGCGATGGTCCGGATGCCCTTGCTCTGCGCGGTTTCGATAATCTCGGCGAACTGGCGGCGTGCGCTGTCGTCTGATGATTCCAGCGAACGGGTGAATGCCGGGTCCAACTTGATGAACTCCGGCTCGACCGTGCTGAGCAATCCAATCGAGGCGTGTCGGTTGCCGAATCGATCGATGGCCAGGCGGCCCTGGCCGTCGATGATTTTCTGCCGCAGGGCGGCAAACTTGGATCGGTGGTCGTGAATCTGTCCTTCTCCGATCTCAAACACCAGCTGCGCCGGCCGGATGCGCTGGGTCTCCACGGCGTCCTGCCAGACCTTGAGCATGGCATCGGGGTTGGCCAGCGTCTGATTGGACATCCGGATGAACAGCGTGGGGTCGTCGCCGCCGGATTCGTCCGATTCGGCGAGCTGCCTGACCGCGGCCTGCATCACCCACTCATCGATCTGCGGCATCAGGCCGTACTCGATGGCAACCGGCAGGAAGTCCATCGCCATGAGTTCGCTACCGTCGCCGGTTAGCATGCGCAGATGGGTGTCCAGCAGGCGTCCAGGTTCGCCTTCCAGGCTGGCAATTGGTTGGAAGACCAGCCGCAGTCCGTCACCAGCCAATGCCTCGCGAATGCGCTGCGCTTGCTGGTCGGCGACGCGCTTGCGTTCCGTGGCCTCGGCCGTTGGGCCCATGAACACGCTCACGTTGCCGCCGCGGCGCGAAACCTGGGCGGCATTTCTTCGCATATCCCGGATGAGGCTTTGCGGCCGTTCATCCCCTGTGAGCGGGAATGACACGATGGTCGCGGTAATCGAGGTTTCGTGCTCCGCGGTTGTAAACGTCGCGGAGGTGACCACGTCCAGCAGTCGGTCGGCAAAGTCGCGCGTAGCCTCGGGTGAATCGCGGCGAATCAGCAGAATCAGCTCCGACATCGAAAACCGGAACACACGGTCGCCAGGTGCCTGGACCGGGGCCAGCATGTCATAAAGCCGTTGCAGCACCTGATCGGAATCCAGATAGCCAATCCGTTCCTCCAGGCCGTCGAACTGGTCGACCAGGACCAGGACCATGGCCTGGGTGCTGCCATCGGTAGGTGGGGTTAATGCTGACAGGCGCTTGAACAAATCGGGGCGGCTGCCCGGTGTAAATGCACGTTCCAGCGCGCCCTGGTGAATCATGCATTCGGTGATGAGTTCGCCATCGACCGTTTTGGCTGACACGCCCAGCTGGATGGGCGGTGTCACGCCATCCTTGCCCATGAGGCGAACTTCCGCCTCGATCTCAACGCCGGGTTTTTTCCGAGCACGCTTGAGTACGGTCTTGAGCGTGGACTGGTCGTCTAGCGCCGCGATATCCAGCAGGGTCTGACCGATGAGCGCGTCGTCACCGGTGGTCCGGCCCAGAATCCCGAGAAACGCTGGATTCACCTCGGTGATCACGCCCTCGTTGGCGTGTAGGACGGCGTCCCCGGTTTCCTTGAGCAGGGCGCGGGCGCGGGCTTCCAGCTCCTGACTGCGCTTGAACAAAGCGTGCATCCGCCGGCGGTCCGCATAGCATTCCAGCTCCCGACGTGCGATCAGTGTCAGATGGCGCATATCCAGCGACGAAACGAAGTCGCGCGCACCCAGATCCAGCGCCCCGACGGTGCGCATCAAGGTGACATGGTCGCCCATCACCAGTACCGGCAGGTCGGGATCAAAGTCCCGAACGGCGCGAATGACGTCCTCGACCGCCGGGTCCTTGAGGCGCTCTTCGCAGAGCACGAGTTCCGGCTCCAGGCTTTCGAGCATGGCACCGAATTCGTCACTGGCGCTGGGCCAGTGGACCTGGGTATGAATCCCGGTATTACGCAACTCGCTCTGGATCGTGTTCGCCAGATTCTCGGTACGGGACGCAACGATGAGCTGATGCTTATGAGAGCTGCGTGTCATGCCTGCGCCGTGGGTGGTACGTCCGACGTCACCGGCCGCTTCGACGCATCACCCGGGACCTCGCGGACGTAGCGGGGGACCAGGTAACCCGGCAATCGATCTCGCAATGCTTGCATCAGTGGCAGAGCCCGGCTGTCCGGAACACGAAAATGGGAGGCGCCGGCGACGGGGTCCAGCGCATGCAAATAATAGGGTAACACCCTGTTCGCAAAGAGGGCTTCGGATAGCGCCGCCAGGGTTGTGACATCGTCGTTGACCGCCTGGAGCAGCACGGCCTGGTTGAGCAGGGTGACACCGGCTCTGGCCAGGGCGTGCAGGCGTTCCGAAGCCTCTGGTCCCAGTTCATTGGGATGATTGACGTGGGTGACCAGCACAACGCGCAGGCGTGACGTCGCCAGTCGTTCCACCAAGTGGTTGGCCACACGTCCTGGGTCGACCACCAGGGTTCGTGAGTGCAATCGCAGCGTCTGCACGTGGTCGATGGCTTCCAGCGCGGCGATGAGCTTGGTCAATCGTTGCGCTGACAGAGAGAGCGGATCGCCTCCCGACAGAATGATTTCGTGCAGGCTTGGGTCCGAACGAATGGCGTCGACTGCCTGGTCGATTTGATGCCCCATGCCGACCTCTGCGTAGTCGGTATGTCGCCGAAAGCAATACCGGCAGTGAACCGCGCAGGCGCCGGTGGTGACCAGCAGAGCCCGGCCTGGATACTTGCGGATCAGCCCACCATCGATGGTGAATTGGGTCTCACCGACGGGGTCTCGGGAGGCCAGCGGGTCGGGGTCGCGCTCCTCCAGACTGGACAAGACTTGGCGTAAAACCGGGTCGTTGGGGTCGCCGGATCGGATACGCGCTGCCAACGAACGCGGCACCAGAAAGGGGAATTCCGGCGCGGTATCGACCGGATACGGCAGGTCGGAGACCTGCAGGTCGCAGTCGGCCAACAGCGCGAGCGGGTCCCGATAACTGCCGCGGGTTTCGGTTGCCTCTGGGACAGGCTGTATCATGCGCACTTTCTAACGTCCTTTCATTTCTACGGGCGCGGGGCGACCCTGCGCCGCGCGAGCGAGACCATATGACGACCTACGCCACCAACCAATTCAAGAGCGGCCTGAAGATTTTGCTCGATGGAGACCCCTACACGATTGTCGAGAACGAATTCGTCAAGCCGGGCAAAGGGCAGGCCTTCAACCGGGTGCGCGTACGCAACCTCAAGAACGGACGCGTGGTCGAGAAGACCTTCAAGTCCGGTGACTCGGTGGAAGGGGCCGACGTCATGGAACTGGAACTCCAGTACCTCTACTACGATGGCGAATTCTGGCATTTCATGGAGCCGAATTCCTTCGAACAGTATTCCGCCGATGAAGTCGCCGTGGGTGAGTCCAAGCAGTGGCTCAAGGAGCAGGACGTCTGCAAGCTCATGTTGTGGAACGGCGCGCCAATCTCTGTCGAACCGCCGAACTTCGTCGAGCTTAAGGTTACCGAGACCGACCCTGGCGTCCGGGGTGATACCTCCAGTGGCGGTGGCAAGCCCGCAACGCTGGAAACTGGCGCCGTCGTCCGCGTGCCCCTGTTCGTCGAAGAAGGCGAACTGCTGAAGGTGGACACCCGCACGGCCGAGTACGTCTCGCGCGTGAAGGAGTAGGCCTGTGGCCGGAGCGGCAGGCTCCGGGCTGGATTGGGCCATGCTGGAGCGGCGCGGACGGCTGATGGAAGCCATTCGCGCTTACTTTTCCGCGGCCGGCGTGCTCGAAGTCGACACGCCAATGCTCCGGCGCACCTGCGCCTCGGACCCGCATATACCGGAGACTCCGGTGCAGCGGATGGGGGAGCAGCCAGCCTATCTGCAGTCATCCCCAGAGGCCTTGCTCAAGTGCCTGGTGGCCGAACATGGGCGGCCGATCTATCAGCTCGGGCATGCTTATCGCGCCGGGGAGGTCGGGCACTGGCACCAGCCGGAGTTTCTGATGCTGGAGTGGTACCGGCCAGGGTGGGGGATGCAGGCGCTCATGGACGAGGTCCTCGCCGTGCTCCGCCTGGCGGCGCCTGCGCTGGAGTCAGCCACTGCCCATTGCGATTGGGGACGCTGCTTCGAGCAACAGACCGGCGTGCCGGCCGATAGCACGCCGGCCGTCCTGCGCGAGCGGGCCGGACAGCTTGGATTCTCAGCCGAGCTGACGGGTGCCCTGGATGCCGGCGGTCTGCGTGACCTGTTGTTCTCTCATTGTGTGCAGCCGATGCTGGGGCGTGACGGGCCTCAGTTTGTCACCGGATTTCTTGCCGACGACGCGTCGTTTGCTCGCCTGGACCCCGAGCACCCGGAACGCGCATTGCGCTTCGAGGTGTACTGGAAGGGTGTGGAACTCGCGAATGGCGGAGAAGAACTCACCGATGCGTCGGCCTGGCGGCAACGTGCAAGTCGGGACCATGCCGAGCGACGGGCGCGCGGCGCCGCACCGATCCCGCTGGATACCGATTGGCAGCAAGCGCTGGAACAGGGCTTGCCAGCCTGTTCTGGCGTGGCGCTAGGGGTCGACAGGCTCTTGATGCTGGCGGCGGGCGCTGATTCGATTCAGGCCGTCGTGCCATTTGCGAGCAGCGAGGCGACCTAACCGGCCAATGGGGTGGCAGGCTAGGTCGCTCCTGCGCCGGCGCTACCGGCCGGCGATGTCTTCTTCGGAGTTCAGCAGCCGGATGCGATCCGCACGGAGGACGCCGACCGCTTGATCCTCGACACCCCAGGCCTGCGTGGTCAGTCCCGCTGTTGCGGTGGCCTCGAAGACGGCTTTCGGGATCTCGGTTCCCGCCACAGACTCGTAGACCGTCTCGCTGTCCGTCACCACCTGCACGCCGCCGACGCGCATGCGGGTGGACTCATCACCCGTGACCAGCTCGCTGAGCTCACCGTATGCGGAGGCCAGGGCGAGTGCATCCTGCCGTTCGATACGCGTGGCCACCAAATCACCGGAGGTATCCCGATAGCCGACAATCGTGAGGGCGTCACCCGCCCGGATGTCGGTGGCGGCAAACTGGCGAGCTGCGCCGGCACGTGACTCCAGCAACTGCGTGACCGCGCGCGTGGCCACAGCCTGATCCAGGACACGTATCTCGCCATTCTGCACCGCGGCTTGTCCGCGTAGCACCACATCCGGCGCTGGCAGGACTTCGACATCCACCGCGGTGAGCAGCCCGGACGCATCGACAGGACCACGGGCGATCACATGCGTACCCGGTTCGATGGTTGCGCCGCTGCGATCCAGGCGCTGTGCACCACCGAGTGCGATGGTCGTGGCGCCCGCGATGAGGGTGTTTCCGTCGACACCATCAACCAGCACCGCGCGATCGGCATAGCTGCCGGGCGCGGGGTCCAGCGTATCCCGGGCGATGGTCGTCGCGATGAGGTTGCCACCGCGTGATGGCTGGTGCCCTTGAACCCGCACGCGGTCGCCGACGGCGAGCGTGTCGGTGTCCGCCGTGGCGGTCAGATCAACCGTCAGCGAGCCCATCGTCAGTTCAGTGGCTGACAGGGTGTCGATGTACCCCGTCACGAGTAGTTCCTGGCTTGCGGGTACGTACGCGTCGTCGGCCACCGTCAGGTAGGTCGCGAGCAGGCCGCCGCCGTCGGACACGAGGGCGTGCACGTCGACCAGCATGTCGGAATGCAGCGCATCAAGGCTGGTGCCGACGAGACGGGTCATCTCGTCAACCTGCACGTTCTGACCCAGGATCGACAGCGTGGCAGCCTTGACCGCACCCACACGGGAGATGCCGTCAATCGGTGCCAGCAGGCTGCGCGCAGCGGTCACGCGATCCGCACGCGGGGCCAACAGATCACCTTCGACACGCGTCTGCATGCCGATGCGAATGTCCGCCTCGGTGACGGTCTCGCCATTGAGCGTGAACTGGGTCGTATCAGTCGCGAAGGCCCGGCCGTTGACGAACAGGCTGCCATAGCCAGACGCCGAACCCGTGGAGTCGCCAGTTCCTTCGATGCCGGCCAATTGCAGCACCGATCCACAGGCCACCGTCAGGCAGGTGGCGGCCAATGCAGGGACTAGGCGATAAAAGCGTCGGTCGTTCATGGTTTATCGGTCCGCCGGCGGCTCATCCGACCGGTCAAAAAAGTAGATGCCTACGCCGACGTGGGCTGGCGTGGTGGACGCATCGTCATCCTGCTCCTCGCTGGAGAGCCAATCATCCAGCGACTCCAGCAGTTGCATGCCGCGGTCGGCCAGCAGGCGTTTGAACAGCGGCACCATGCGCGGATTGAGCCGTGCATTCGAAACATAGCGCTGAAACAGCAAATCGCCATCCGGCCCCTCGTCGAGGTTGTGCTCGATGGTGTTGCCCAGGTCGCTCATGGCCAGCCCGAACATCCGCAGGCTGTCAGGGTCGCCACCGGCCGGTACGAAGCTGCGAGACAGCACATGGATGCCGTCCTCGTCCACGGTCACCGCTTTGACCCGACGCAGCTCTTCGAGCATGGCGCGCGGCGGCATGTCGCCGGAGTAACGACGCACCAGCGCAGGGAACTGCGGGCCGTCATCGGTCATGTTGAGAATGCGCGGCTGGCCGCGTTCGTCGCAGAAATCCGGGTCGCGGAACCAACCTGACAGCACCCGGGTGGCCCGGTTCATGTGGTTGGTCGAGACCTCGGTGGCCTGCGCCCGGGTTTCACGCAATCGTTTGACTTCCTTGCGGGTCAGCCCCGTCATGATCGCGACGCGGGAATCCGAGGGGCGGGCATCGTCGGGCGTGAATTCGTCCCAAGCGATCTCCATATAGGTGCGCTTGGCAATCTCGGAAAATTCCCCGAACGAAATACCCTGGCGCAGCATGATGCGAACAAGCGGTCGCAATAATCGCCGTAAGGCCCGGTCCAGTTGGCTGTGAGCATCCATGTCCATTGTCTGGGCAGCGTAGCCCAGCGACTCCTTTCTTGCCAGATTCATTGCAGGCCTCCTAACGTGCCTACGCGTTGTCCCATACGGACCGAAGTGCCGGCGACCAGCGAGTCGATCCATTCGACGGCGCCGGCTCCGGATAAGAGGATGACAGTCGATCCCATGTTAAATCGACCGATTTCTTCACCTTTTGAGACGGGCAGCGGTGTTTCCATGGTTTTCTTCCAGGCCCGCTGGCCATGGGGCGGGGTGACAACCCCGGTCCATCGGGTTTCGATGGACCCCACGAAGATGGCCCCCACCAGCACCAGGGCCAGCGGACCGACCGCGGTATCGAAAAGCAGGGCGAGACGCTCGTTGCGGTTAAACACGCCCGGGATGCCCGCGACGGTCGTCGGATTAACGCTGAAGAGCCGTCCTGGCTCGAAGTGCATGGCCACCAGTCTGCCGTCCATAGGCATATGAATCCGATGATAATCGCTGGGGGACAGATAAAGGGTGGCGAATTCGCCACCGAGAAACGTGCCCAGACCAACGGTATCAACGCCCAGCAGATCAGCCGCCGAATAGCGGATGCCCTTGGCCTGGATGAGCCGGCCTTCCTCAATCGGCCCGGCTTCGCTGACCGTGCCATCCACGGGGCTGACCAGGGCATCGGCGGCTGTATCCAACGGCCGCGCATTGGCGAGCAAGGCGCGGGTGAAAAAATGGTTGAAGCTGACATAGGCATCGGCGTCTCGTAGCCGCGCCTCCTCCAGCGAGATGCCAAAATGGGTCATGAAGCGGGTGATGAGCCGGCGCTTGAGCCAGGGGCGCTGGCTACGCGTGACCAAATGCGCCAGCTGCGAAAGCCACAACGTTGGCAGAACGCGCTGTAGCCAGACAAATGCGCGTTGTTTGGCGGTCAGGCTCGGACGGGTCGAACTCACGAAGAAACCACCGTTTCCAGGTCCTGCCGCAAGGTGTCCACATCCCAAGGTGGCAGGATGTAGCCTGCGATCCGGCCTTGCGGATTGACCAGCACCAGGGCGGCGGAGTGGTCCATCGTGTAACCACCCTCGTCCAGAGGGACCTTCAGAAATGCGATGCCGGCGCCCTCGGCGAACCTGCGGATGGCTTCGGCCTCGCCGGTTAGCGACCGAATCGACGGATCGAAGTACGTGGCGTACTGATGCATGGCCTGCGGGGTGTCGCGCTCCGGGTCGACGGTTACGAACTCCAGACGCAAATCGTCTTCAAGTGTCTTGGAGCCTCCGCGCACACGCGCCAGACGCTCCAGCGTGGTCGGGCAGATGTCCGGGCAGTGCGTGAACCCGAAGAACAGCAGGCGCCACTGGTCGCCGGGCGCGTTGGCGATCACCGTCTGGCCTTCGCCCGTGAGTAACTGTGCCGAAGGCAGGGCGCGTGGTTGATCGAGTAGGGTGATGGATTGCACCGGTGTCGGTGCACGAACGATCATGGCAATCATCAGCCCCAGTAATGCGGGGGCAACAACAACGAGCAGCAGCAGACGCTTGGACATCCTGGAACGAACTTCTTATTTGGGCGGGGAGCCGGTACACAAAATTATGACAGACACGGCGACAGATTCCGTGATTGATGCCCTGACGACCGGGCGAGACTGGATTCGCTGGGGTGCCAGCGAGTTGCATCGCGCACATCGGTGCAGCGGCCACGGCTTTTCCACTCCGCTGGATGAGTGCGCGTTTCTGATCCGTCATCTGCTGGGGTTGCCGCAGACCAGCGATGATCACTGGCTGGACGCGCATGTGCTGCGCGCCGAGCGCCAGATGATTTACGACGCTCTGCACGAGCGCATCGTCGATGCGAGACCGACGGCGTACATCACCGGCGAAGCCTGGTTCGCCGGTCTGCCGTTCGCGGTGGATGAGCGTGTCCTGATTCCACGGTCTCCGCTGGGCGAGTTGATCCAGGCGCAGTTCCGGCCCTGGCTGCCCGATGCACCTCGCCGGATTCTGGATCTTTGCTGTGGTTCGGGCTGTATCGGAATCGCAGCTGCGCTGGCGTTTCCTGACGCCGAGCTGGTGCTGGCGGATCTGTCCCCGGATGCCTTGTCGGTCGCCGCTGACAACGTGGAACTCTACGGCCTGGAAGCGCGCTGCTCGCTGGTGGAGTCGGATTTGTTTGCGGCCCTCGATGCCGAGCCATTCGACCTGATTCTCACCAACCCTCCGTATGTCCCGCGTGAGGAGGTAGAGGTGCTGCCGGCCGAATTCGGGCACGAGCCGCGCATGGGCCTGGAGTCCGGAGACGACGGACTGTTTCATCCAGCGCAAATCGTGGCCCAGGCAAGGCAATTCCTGACCGAACGCGGTGCCCTGATCGGCGAGGTGGGCGCCTGGTGGCCGGAGCTGGAAGCGGCATTTCCCCGGGTTTCCTTCACCTGGGTGGAACTGGAGCAGGGGGGGGAGGGAGTGTTCTACGTCCCCGCCGAGGGCTTGCCGAAGGGCTGACGGCCCTTTGCAGCGGAGCAGCGACCTGCTCAGCGTCGTCGCTTCATGCAATTGCCGGGTGGTTTCCCTAGACTTCTGCCTCCCGCGGTGGCCTGTCACCGCCCAGAAAAGCGCGCGCTCATGGCTGGAAACACCTTCGGACACCTGTTCTCTGTCACTTCCTTCGGCGAGTCCCACGGGCCGGCGATCGGAGGTGTGATCGATGGCTGCCCTCCGGGCTTGGCCATCGACGAGGCGATGCTGCAGCGCGAACTCGACCGCCGCCGCCCCGGGACCTCGCGCCATGTCACGCAGCGCAAGGAGCCGGATACCGTGGAAATCCTGTCCGGCGTTTTCGAGGGCCGGACCACCGGTACGCCAATCGGGCTGCTGATCCGTAATCAGGATCAGCGTTCCCGGGACTACGACAAGATCAAGTCGGTGTACCGCCCGAATCATGCGGACTATGCCTACGACCAGAAATACGGCTTCCGCGACTATCGGGGGGGTGGGCGCTCCAGCGCGCGCGAGACGGCGGTGCGTGTGGCCGCCGGTGCGGTGGCACGTGCCTATCTGCGCGAGCAATTGGGCATCGTGGTGCGGGCCTGTGTCACCGCCATCGGCACAAGGTCGCTACCCATCGAGGATTGGTCCGCCGTTGACCAGAACCCATTTTTTTGTGCGGCTCCAAACCAGGTCGATGCGCTGGAGGCGGATCTCATCCAGCTTCGCAGAGATGGTGATTCGGTCGGGGCGGTGCTGCAGGTCGAGGCCACCGGGATGCTGCCTGGCCTGGGCGAGCCGGTTTTCGATCGCCTGGACGCGGATCTCGCGAAGGCGATGATGGGCATTAATGCGGTCAAGGGTGTCGAGGTCGGTGATGGTTTCGCGGCTGCTTCCCAGCGTGGCAGCGAGCACCGGGATGTGCTGAGCCCTGACGGGTTTGGTTCGAATCACTCCGGTGGGGTGGCCGGTGGCATCAGCACCGGCCAGGACCTGGTGCTACGCGTCGCATTCAAGCCCACTTCCAGCATCATCATTCCCGGTGAGACGATTACCCGCTCGGGCGAGTCCACCGAAATGCGGACGACAGGTCGGCATGACCCCTGTGTCGGTATCCGGGCGGTCCCCATTGTCGAGGCGATGATGGCCTTGGTGCTCATGGACCATTGGATGCGGCATCGCGCCCAAAACGCCGATGTCACGCCGCCGAGCCCGCGTATCCCGGCGCAGCGCTAGCAGCCGCTTGCCTCGCTCGCTCCCATACGGACGCCTGTCGGCGTTCTACGCGCTGTATTTTTCGACGCTTGGCCTGATTCTGCCGTTCTGGAGCGTCTACCTGGATGCGGCCGGCTTCTCGGCTTCGCAGATCGGTGCGCTGGTCGGGGCGATGCTTGGCCTGAAGATCATCGCGCCGTATCTATGGGGGCAACTCGCCGATCATCTGGGCCGGCGATTGCCCATCATCCGACTCGCAGCACTACTGGCGGGTTTGAGTTTTGCAGCCGTGCCGCTGTTCGACGGGTTCTGGCCACTGCTCGCGGTGGTGATCCTGTTCGCCTTCTTCTGGAATGCGGCATTGCCTCAGTTCGAAGCGATTACCTTTAATCACCTGCGGGAGCGGGCGGATCGTTACGGACAGATCCGGGTCTGGGGATCGGTGGGGTTCATCCTCGCCTCGGTGGGCCTGGGGGCCTGGATCGAACAGGTCGGGGTCCAGGTGTTGCCATACGCCGTGGCTGTGGCCATGGCGCTGCTGGCCTTGGTCGCGACGCTGGTGCGGGAGCCGCCGGCACAGACGACGCATGACCCGGGGCCGATCGGGCAAACCCTGCGCCAGCCTGTTGTGGCCGGCTTGTTGCTCACCTGCGCATTCATGCAGCTAAGCCACGGCCCGTACTACGGCTTCTACTCGTTGTACGTCCGCAGCCATGGCCATGGCGAAAGCCTGATCGGTTGGCTGTGGGCGCTGGGTGTCGTCGCGGAAATCCTGACATTCCTGCTGGCCCCGCGCTGGTTGCGCCGGATTGGGCCAAGGCGGCTGATGCTGGCCGCGCTGGGCATGGCCACGCTGCGCTGGACCTTACTGGCGCTGTTCGCCGAATCGCTGGCCATGCTGGTGTTGATCCAGTGCCTGCACATGGCCTCGTTCGGGCTGTACCACGCTGTCGGCGTGTTTCTGATTAATCGGTTGTTCCTAGGGCGCCAGCAAGGGCGTGGGCAGGCGTTGTACAGCGCAATCTCCCTCGGTCTAGGCGGGGCGATCGGGAGTCTGCTGGGTGGGGTGCTCTGGGACTACGCGCCATCCGAGGCATTGTTCCTATTCGCTGCCGCTGCAGCGGGCACGGGGTTTGTCGTGGCGTGGCTCAGCCTGCGCGGGCCGGCGCTGGCCCGGTCCGGGGTCGACAGTCGATAGCACGGCTCAGACTGAGGCCGGTATGGAACACGCCCAGCACCCGAGGTGGCCAACCGGCATGAGCCCGTTGGCGCGGATTCAGAGCGAAGCGTAGACCCGCGATTCAGGACGAGAGTTGTGCAGGCGATCGGGCGCCGGGGTCTGGCCACTCGGTGACGAAAAATCCGGACGCGTAATGGATTGATTGCGGCCGGCGCCTTTGGCGGCATAAAGCGCCTCGTCGGCCGCCTGAATGAGATCGATGGGACGCAGTTCACGGCTGGGCACGCAACCTGCGACACCCAGACTCATGGTGACGTGGTCCGTGACCTGCGACTGCGCATGCGGGCGATTGAGCTTGCGGACGGCTGTCAGCGCGGCCTCGGCAAGGGTCGAGGCCGTCGTGGCCGGGCCGTTGACGAGAATGGCAAATTCTTCGCCCCCGAAACGGGCCGTGATGTCTGCAGATTCCGTCGCAGCAGCCAGGGCTGCCGCGACATCTCGCAGGCAGTCATCGCCTTCGGCGTGACCATAGCTGTCGTTATAGCGCTTGAAGTAATCAATATCGCCGAGAATCAGCGACAGCGGCTCTCCGGCTTCGCGGCAGGTCTGCCACCGTTCGCGCAGCCGGGCGTCAAAGGCCCGCCGGTTGGCGATGTTGGTCAGACCGTCCATGGACGACATCCGTAGCAGATTGCGATTGGCCGCCTGCAAGGCCTGACTGGTCTCCATGAGGCGACGCCGCATGTCGGTGATCCGGGACATGGCCCGCAGCTTGGCATTGAGTACAACCGGCGAGATCGGCTTGGCCAGGTAATCGTCACCGCCTGCATCAACGCCCTGGCTCACATCCTCGTCGCGAATCCGGCTGCTGAGAAAAATAATCGGAATCCAGGTGTCCGGCGGGTCGCTTAGACGCAGCTGCCGCGCCAGGGCATAGCCATTCATGCCAGGCATGTCGACATCGGTTAACACGAGGTCAGGTTCGAGGTCGGCATACAAGGGCAGGGCGGCATCGCCGCTGTCGGCCTCGACGGCCTCGTGGCCCATTTCCGAGAGGTAATGGGCGATCAGCCGTCGGGCTGAGCGTGAATCGTCGACAAGAAGCACTTTCATGATGGGTTACGGTTTGGCGGCCACTCGTGTCTATCGGCGCCAAGCCAGGGAAGTTGAGGGCTTGCGTTCTACCGCTCCTGTGACCCGCCCTGAGTCAGCAAGGCCAGGAAGGCCCGGGCAGGTGCAGAGAGGGTGCGACCTCGATGGACGACGCTGCCAAGCTGGCGGTGAATCCCCAGGTCGAGGGGCAGCGCAACCACTCGCTCGTCCAGCATGGTCCGGGGCAGGGCCGACCAACCCAGGCCGATGGAGACCAGCATCTTGATGGTCTCCAGGTAGTTGGTGGACATGCGGACCTCGGGCTCGGCACCCACAGCCGCCAAGGCCTCGGCGATCAGGCGGTGTGTGAACGTGCGGCGATCCGGAAGTATCGCGGGATGCCGGGCGAGTTGTTCAACGTCGATCGCCGGCTGCTGTTGCAGGGGGTGATCCGGTGCTGCGCAAAGCGCCAGCGGGTCGTCCCAGATCCGATGGGTGATCAACCGCGAAGACGGCGTGCGGGGCAGGGTGACCACCGCCAGTTCCAGCCGGCCTGATTCCACGGCCGCGCAGCCTTCCTCGGAATCCATGAACTCCAGGTTCAGGTCCACGGCGGGGTACTGACGGCTGAACCGGCTGAGTACATCCGGCAATCGATAGAGACCGAGGTGATGGCTGGTTGCCAAATTCAATGCGCCGCGAACCTGGCCGGGGCTGTGCTGAACGGCCTGTCGGGCCAGTTCCATGTCCGCCAGTATCCGTCGGGCGATTGGGAGCAGGCGCTGACCGGCGTCCGTGAGCTGGACGCCCCGGCCGATGCGATCAAGCAGTCCGTCGCCCAATTGGGATTCGAGGGTTTGTAGACGTTTCGAGACGGCCGACTGGGTGAGGTGCAAATGCCCGGCTGCAGCCGAGATCGAGCCCTGCTCCACAATACTGACGAAGGCTTGTAGCTGCGTTCTGTCCATGAGTATTCCAGAATGGAATGTGTAAGAAAAATATAATTCGTTTGAAGAATGGCCGCAGCGGCCGCTAGAGTCGCGGCCCTCTGAACGAGCGAGGCAAGCCAATGGCCGGACAAACGCTTTACGACAAGCTGTGGAACGCGCACGTCGTGCGTGACAATGGCGATGGAACGGCGCTGATCTATATCGACCGGCACCTGGTCCATGAAGTGACATCGCCCCAGGCGTTCGAAGGTCTGCGTCTTGCCGGGCGTACGCCCTGGCGGACCCGGGCAAACCTGGCCGTGCCGGATCACAATGTCCCCACGACAGCGCGTTCTGCCGGGATTAGTGACCCGATTTCCAGAGTCCAGGTAGAGGCGCTGCGGAATAATACCCAGGCAACCGGCATCACCCTGTTCGACATGGATGATGTGCGTCAGGGCATTGTTCACGTCATCGGGCCGGAGCAGGGAGCCACGCTGCCGGGAATGACGGTGGTCTGTGGCGACTCACATACCGCGACCCACGGCGCGTTCGGCGCGCTGGCCTTCGGCATCGGCACGTCCGAGGTCGAGCATGCGCTGGCAACTCAATGTCTGGTGCTCTCCAAATCCCGCAGCATGCGTGTCACGGTCGAGGGCCCGGTGGGGCCTGGAGTTACCGCAAAGGACATCGTGCTGGCCATTATCGGTGAGATCGGCACGGCGGGCGGGACAGGTTCGGTCATCGAGTTCGCCGGCCAGGCCATCCGTGATCTGTCGATGGAAGGCCGCATGACGGTCTGCAACATGGCCATTGAGGCCGGTGCCCGGGCCGGCATGGTTGCGGTCGACGACAAGACCATCGATTACGTGCGCGGGCGTCCCTACGCTCCGCAGGGGGCGAGCTTCGAGCAGGCCGAAGCGGCCTGGCGCGAGCTCGTCTCGGATTCGGATGCGCGGTTCGATCGGGAGGTGACGCTGCAGGGCGCGGACATCGTGCCCCAGGTCAGTTGGGGCACCTCTCCCGAGATGGTCGCGCCGGTCTCCTCTGCGGTGCCGGACCCGGCCGTGGCCTCAGGTGACAAGCGCGACGGCTATGCCCGGGCACTGGAATACATGGATTTGCAGCCCGGACAAGCGCTGACGGAGATTCCGATGGATCGGGTATTCATCGGCTCCTGCACCAATTCGCGGATCGAGGATTTACGCGCTGCTGCCGCCGTGGCCCGGGGGCGGCGAGTCGCGCCAGGCATTAAGCAGGCATTGGTCGTGCCCGGCTCCGGACTGGTCAAGCAGCAGGCCGAGGCCGAGGGTTTGGATCGCATCTTTATCGACGCCGGATTCGAGTGGCGTGAACCCGGCTGCTCCATGTGTCTGGCCATGAATGCCGACCGGCTGGAAGCCGGCGAACGCTGTGCGTCCACGTCCAATCGCAATTTCGAAGGCCGGCAGGGGCAGGGCGGGCGTACCCATCTGTGCAGTCCGGCCATGGCGGCAGCCGCCGCTGTTCACGGGCACTTTGTCGACGTCCGCACGCTGGAACAAGGAGTCTGATGTCATGGAACCGTTGATTACTCACACCGGACGTGTGGCGCCGCTGGACCGGTCGAATGTGGACACGGACGCCATTATTCCCAAGCAGTACCTGAAATCGATTAAGCGCACGGGCTTTGGTGCTTTTCTGTTCGATGAATGGCGCTTTAAGGACGCCGGAACGCTGGATTCCCGGCCGGAAGATCGCACGGAGAATCCGGCCTTTGTTTTGAATCAACCCGATCAGCGAGGTGCCAGCATCTTGCTGGCGCGTCGAAACTTCGGCTGCGGTTCTTCACGGGAGCATGCCGTGTGGGCGTTGGCCGACTATGGGTTCCGTGTCGTCATCGCCGAGAGTTACGCCGATATTTTCTTTAGCAACTGCTTTAAGAACGGCGTCCTGCCCCTGGTGCTGGAAGCGGATGCGGTCGAGGTGCTGATGCAGGACGCGCAGGCTGCGCCCCTGGACCTGACGGTCGATTTGCAGGCCTGTGAAGTTCGCCATCCCGACGGTCGCGTCTGGGGTTTCGAGATTGACGGGTTCCGGCGTGACGCGCTGATGCAAGGGTTGGACGAGATCGGCAAGACACTGCAATACGCCGATGCCATCCGGGCTTTTGAATCGCGTCAGCGTGCGGCGGCACCCTGGCTTTATGCTGGAGAATCTGCATGACACATAAGCTGCTCTTGCTGCCCGGAGACGGGATCGGCCCCGAGATCGTCAGCCAGGCGGAACGGGTCATCCAGACGCTCGGCCGCACGCACGGGCTGTCGGTGGAGTTGGAAACTGCACTCATTGGTGGTGCGGCCTACGAGGCAGAAGGTGATCCGCTGCCCGAACAAACCCTGGCCCTGGCCCAGGCGTCGGATGCCGTATTGTTTGGAGCGGTCGGCGGGCCGCAATGGGATGCCATTGAGCGCGACAAGCGACCCGAGCGAGGCCTCCTGCGGATTCGTGCCGGGCTCGATCTGTTTGCGAACCTGCGACCGGCCTCACTGGTGCCGGAGCTGGCGGAGGCCTCGAGCCTACGGCCGGAGCTGGTCGCCGGGCTCGACATCATGATCGTGCGCGAACTCACCGGCGGTATTTACTTCGGACAACCTCGGGAGCAGGGCGCAGATCGGGCCTTTAACACCATGGTGTACAGCCGCAGCGAGATCGAGCGGATCGCCCGCCGTGCATTCGAAATCGCACGTCTGCGCGATCGGCGGGTCTGTTCCGTGGACAAGGCGAACGTGCTGGAAGTCTCGGAGTTCTGGCGCCAGACCGTCACGGCGGTGGCAGCGGATTATCCGGATGTGACCTTGTCGCATATGTATGTCGACAACGCGGCCATGCAGCTGGTCCGGGCACCCAAGCAGTTTGATGTCATTGTCACCGGCAATCTGTTCGGCGACGTGTTGTCGGACATTGCCGCCATGCTCACCGGTTCCATCGGCATGTTGCCCTCGGCATCGTTGAACGAGCAGAGCCGCGGATTGTATGAGCCGGTTCATGGCTCGGCTCCGGATATTGCCGGGCAGGACAAGGCGAACCCGCTGGCGACCATTTTGTCGTTGGCGATGCTGCTGCGGTACAGCCTAGGTGAGACGGTGATGGCCGATGCCGTAGAGCGTGCCGTGGCGCGGGTGCTGGCCGATGGTCTGCGCACGGCCGACCTGCAAAGTGCCGGCAGCACGCCCGTGGGAACCCAGGCCATGGGCGATGCGGTGATCCGCGCGCTCGAGTCGGCCTCTCATTGAATTCAGACGAAAACGGACAAGCACTATGAGCAAGACATTTGATGTCGCCGTCGTGGGCGCAACCGGAGCGGTCGGCGAAGCCATGCTCTCTATCCTGGCCGAACGCAAATTCCCGGTGGGTGAGGTGTACGCACTGGCCAGCGAACGCTCGGCAGGCGGTCGGGTGGCCTTTGGTAACCGTCAGCTCAAGGTCGAGAATCTTGCAGATTTCGATTTTTCCAAGGTCCAGATCGGGCTGTTTTCCGCGGGGGCATCGGTCTCAGCCGAATATGCCCCGAAGGCGGCCGCTGCAGGCTGCGTAGTTATCGACAATACCTCGCAGTTTCGCTATGACGACGACATTCCGCTGGTCGTGCCCGAGGTGAATCCGGACGCGCTGGATGGATTCGAGTTGCGCAACATCATCGCCAACCCGAACTGCTCGACTATCCAGATGGTCGTCGCGCTCAAGCCGCTGGATGACGCGGCCCACATCGAGCGGATCAATGTGGCGACTTATCAGGCGGTGTCCGGGACCGGGAAGCCCGGTATCGAGGAGCTGGCACAGCAGACCGTGCGTCTGCTCAACGGTCAGGACATTCAGCCGCCCAGCGCCTATCCCAAGCAGATTGCGTTCAATGCGCTGCCGCATATCGATGTCTTTCAAGACAACGGCTACACCAAGGAAGAGATGAAGATGGTGTGGGAAACCCAGAAGATCATGGGGCGTGCGGACATCCGGGTGAATCCGACGGCCGTGCGCATTCCGGTGTTCTACGGGCACTCAGAGGCCGTGCATCTGGAGCTGCGTGAACCGCTGTCCGCGCTGGATGCACGTGAGTTGTTGGCCCGGGCCCCCGGTGTTGTCGTCCTCGATGAGCACGCGGATGGTGGCTACCCCACGGCGGTGACCGAAGGGGTGAACAATGATGCGGTTTACGTCGGCCGTATCCGGGAGGATATTTCGCATCCCACCGGCCTGAACCTGTGGATCGTCTCGGACAATGTCCGCAAGGGCGCCGCGCTGAACAGCATTCAGATTGCCGAAACCTTGGTTGCGCGAGGTTTGTAAGGTATAACAGCGACTTAAGGAAACACTGAAAGGAATCTGTGAACTTGATCGAGGTCGATCAAGTTCACGCGAGCTCCGGGTAACAGGCTCGCGCAGTGTGCCCGATACGCACATGGTTTAAGCCGGGGGTACGTCGACCGACGGCGGCAAGGCCAGGGGAGAGTCGACAGGATCATGCGTTTCGCCGCAGTTATTCTCGCGCTTGCGAGTGCCAGCATTATCTACCGCGCGGATGCGCTTGCCATCGGCGAGATCGAAGTGCGGACCATGCTCAACGAGCCCCTGGACGCGCGCGTTCCGCTGGTGGCGGTGTCTCCCGAGGAGCTGAGCACCTTGGTGGTCAGTCCGGCCTCGGTCGCCGCCTACGAGACGGCCGGTTTGGAACTCACCGGCTATGTGGCCGATCTCGATTTTGAGGTGGTCCAGGCCACGCCACCATTCGTACGGATACGCGGCCAGCGCCCGGCACGCGAACCCTTCCTCGATCTGCTGCTCGAGTTCAGCTGGGGCAGCGGTCGGCTGCTCCGCAACTACACCATCTTGCTGGACCCGCCCGCCGTGGCGTTCGAGCCGGTGGCTCAGGCTGACACGGCTGCATCGGATGCCTCGGGCCCGACCGTCTCGCCAAGCGATGTGACACCCACGGCGCCGAGCCGGGCCACGGCGCGCAGCAGCCAGTCCGGCTCTACGCCCGCACCGGCAACCGATCCGGCGTTCAACGAAGGCGTCGGTTGGGTCGATAGTACGAAGCCGGCGCCGGCCACGCCAGCGGCGCCGCCTGAGCCCGAGTTGATTGCACCCCGGCGGACGACGCCGGCAGAAACCGTGCGTCGCTACGGCCCGGTGCAGTCCAAGGAAACGCTTTGGAGCATCGCCTTCCGATTACGGCCCGACCCTGCGCTGACCATGAGTCAGATGCAGTTGGCGATTTTCCTGGCCAACCCAGAAGCCTTTGACGGCAATATCAATACGCTCCGGTCTGGCGCCATGCTGCATGTGCCCAGCGCTGCCGACGTGGCGAGCCTGGATGCCCTGGAGGCCAAGGAAGAGATCGCGCGGCAGCGTCAGTCGTACCGAAGTCGTGCACGCACGGCGGTCGAGCGGCCGCGCCCACCCGCGCCGCGGGCCGAGCCACCGGTGGTGACCGAGCCCGAACCCGCCCAGCCCGCCGCCGAGACGGCGGCTGCGGAGCCGGTCGAGCCGCCTATCGAGCAGTCCGTGGCGCCGACCGATGAGCCGCCCGCCGCTGCGTCTGAGGTTGACGAGCCGGCGCCTGTCGAAGCCACTGATGCCGAGCCGACATCCAGCGCAGAGGCGGACCTGTCTGCCGAGCCGGAGGAGGCGCCTGCTGACGAGTCGGCCCCGCAGCGTCCGATGACCGCATTGGAGCGGCTCCGCGCCCAACAGGCCGGTCAGCCGGTGCCGGGCCGCCCGGAGCCCCAGCAGCCAATTCTTGGCCAGGAGACCTCGTCGGAGGCGACCGTCGACAGCACATCGCCACCATCTGACGATGCGGCGGAAGACGCCGAAGCGCCCAACGGTGAGGGCGAGGCTGCGCCCGTCAGTCGGCCCGCTGCACCAGCGCAGGCGCCAGTGGATGACGACGGTGGCTTCCCGTGGCTTATTCTGCTGTTGGCCTTGGTGGCTGGCGGTGGGGTTGGCTACATGATCTGGAAGCGCCGTCAGACGCAGACGGTCGCGACGCCGACCTGGCCCAGCGCGAAGGAGGCGGCGACCGAGGCGCCTGCCGATCCCGGCGACACCACGGTGTCTGAAGAGCCGGTGGCAGCGGATGAGCAGCCTGCGACTCTGGACGCCACGACCAGCCTCGATGCCAACGAGACGGCCGCCGAGCTAGCCGAGGGGATGGAGCCGGATCCGGAAGCGCTCGGTCTGGAGGCGACAACGGTCTTCGACGCCGGTGCGGAGACAGCGACTGACACCGGCGGGCCGGTAGAAACGCCTGCCAGCGAGTCGACGCAGCAGTTCCATTCCGAAACCATCATGATTGATGTCAGCGGTGACGACCCCGTCGCTGAAGCTGACTTCCATCTGGCCTATGGCTTGTATGACGAGGCCGCGTTGCTGCTGCAGCAGGCCATGGAATCCGACCCGGGACGGGCCGACATCAAGTCCAAGCTGGCCGAGGTGTATTTTGCGGCCAGTCAGCCGAGCGAGTTCGTCGAGTTGGCGCGCCGTGTGCAGCCGGAACTGGCCGAGTCGGCGCCGGCTGAATGGAACCGCATCGTCATCATGGGGCAGCAAATCGCGCCTGATGAGCCCCTGTTCCAGAGCAGTGACGCTGCGGACCTGGGCGATGGTCTCGATCTGGACTTCGATTCCGAGCCCTCTGCAGCGCCAGACCCGGCTACCGATTTCGATCTGGGCGCGTTTGATGATCCGACCGAACAGCCCGCATCGGAGGTGTCCGCAGACGACAGCGATGACGACATGTCGCTGGAGTTTGATCTTGAGCCGGCGACCCCAGCGGCCGAGTCGGATGCAGCTGAGGAGGTGACCGAGACGTCGGCCGCGATGCCTGGCGATGACGAGCATTCGCTCGAGTTCACGCTGGATGCGACGGATGATGATGCCGTTGTTCCACCGGCCGAATCGGTAGGAGCGGCTGACAACCTGAGCGCCGCCGCCGAGACCGAAGAGCAGGACGCCGAGCCGTCGACGGAATCGACCGATGCGCTGGCATTCGACATCGACACCATGACCTCCGAGGAGCCGTTGCTGGCCGATGGTGACGCCGATGCCATGCTTGATGAGCTGGGTGACTTTGAGATTGGAGAGCCGGTAGCGGAAGCGTCCGACACCGACACCGACACCGACACCGATGCCGACACCGATGCCGACACCGATGCCGAAGAGGTGGTCGCCAGCGATGCACAGGCTATAGACGAGGATGATGCGGTCGGGGACTCGTCCACCGAAACGCCTGCTGCCCTGGACGATCTAATCGGTGACACCGACTTGGCCGAACTGGAGGCCGAGGCGGACGATCCGGCTGAGTTCGACTTCGGTGACTTTGGAGTGCCCACCAGCGAGCCGGCTGAAGACAAGGCAACGGAGGCGGCCGCTGAGCCATTCCAGTCTGATGACGAGGCGTCGTCGCCAACTGGTGAGGACGCTGCGGAGGATTCGGCGCCGGACGACGCCGAGGCTTTGCTCGCCGATCTGGATGACTTTGCGGCCGAGCCGGAAGAGGTGCAGGGTGCTGATCCACAGCCTGCCGAAACGCCCTCCACGCCGACGGATGACGCACAGGATGAACTCGCGGTGGACCTGTCCGAGTTCGACCTGGACACGGGTGATTCCGAGACCGATGTGGCCGCGCTGGAGTCCGTCGAGGCCGGAGAGGGGGAGCTGGACCTGAGCGAGTTTGACTTCGGGGTGTCCGACACTCCCGAGCCCGTTGACGAGGCTGCCGACGCCAGTGAGGACTCGCTGGACCTGGATGGCCTTTTCGATGAGGAATCCGCCTCGGGCGACGGCCAGGCTGAGGATTTGGGCAGCAAGCTGGATCTCGCGCGGGCCTATGTCGACATGGGCGATGCCGAGATGGCCACAAGCCTGCTCGATGATGTACTCGCCGGTGGCAGTGAGGAGCAAAAGGCCGAGGCGACCGAACTCAAGGCCCAGTTAGCCGGTCAGGGCTGAGGACACCGCGCACGGCTGGGCCGGCCTGCCGGCCTGCCGGATTGAGGTGCCGGGCGTGACGCCGTTCCGGTTCCCCGGTCTGACTGTCGCCGGCCGCGTACGCTTGCATCCTATGAATGCCGCATCTCATCACCACAGCTGGGTCAGTGCGCCGGTTCGGCTGGTGACGCTCTTGTTGCTGGCCGTGGGCTACCTGCTGGCCGAGCCCGCCGTCTTGTTGGCGCTGTCGGCCGCGATTGCGTCGCTGTTCGCACTGGAGTGCGGTGGCCGGGCGGTGCTGAACTGGCTGGCCGCGTTGCGGCAACTCAAGTGGTTATTCATCGCCTTGGCGGTTTTGTATCTGGGTTTTACACCCGGCGAGCCGTTGATCGCGGGCTGGGATCGTCCGAGCTGGCAGGGGCTGAGCGAGGGGGCGCACCGAGCGCTTGTGCTGGCGATGTTGTTGCTGGCCGTGCATTGGTTGGTTCGTCCGCTGCCAGCCGATGATCTGGCCGGCGGTGTGGTCTGGTTGGCGACACCGCTGTCCAGGCTCGGTGTACGCACCGAACGGTTTGCCGTCCGCCTGGCCTTGACGTTGCAACAGGTCGCTGAGCTACAGGCCCGCGTCACCGCCTTGCGGGAGCAGGCCAGTCGCGGCTGGATCGAGGCCGCGGGTGGGCTGGTCCAAGAAATCGAATCCGCATCGCCGCCGGTGGAGCGTCGCTGGATCGAGTTGGTGACGCCGCGCGCCCATGAATGGCTGCTGCCCGCGCTGCTCGGTGCAATCCTGCTCGCACTGGTCTGGTTCTGATGCGTTTCGCCGCAGGCATCGAGTACATCGGGACGCGCTATGCGGGCTGGCAGGCGCAGAAGCATGCACGGGGCGTTCAGGCCGAGATCGAGGCCGGTCTGTCCAGCGTTGCTGCGGCGCCGATTGAGGTGGTGTGTGCGGGGCGCACGGATGCCGGGGTCCATGGGCTGGGGCAGGTGGTGCATTTCGATTCGCCGGTCCAACGCCCGCCGCATAGCTGGATGCTGGGTGCCAATACACGCATGCCGGATGATGTGGCCGTCCGCTGGGTTCAGGCGGTCGACGAGTCCTTTCATGCGCGCTACACGGCCATCGGACGTCGCTATCGCTACGTCATCCACAACGCCCGGTCACGCTCGGCGTTGTGGCTGAACCGGGCCGCCTGGTGGACCTACCCCCTGGATGCCGGGGTCATGCATCAGGCAGGCCAGGCGCTGTTGGGCGAGCATGACTTCAGCTCGTTCCGTGCGGCCGAATGCCAGTCCAGAACCCCGTGGCGGCGCATCGAGTCGTTGCGCGTGCGACGCCACGGTGCGTTTGTGATCATCGACATTCAGGCGAATGCGTTTGTTCACCACATGGTGCGCAACATCGCCGGTACACTGATGGAAATCGGTCAAGGCAAGCGTGACAAGGCGTCGATGGCCGACATCCTGTCGGCCCGCAATCGCAGCGCAGCCGGCGTGACAGGCCCTGCAGGCGGGCTTTATTTCGTCGAGGCCCTGTATCCGCCGCCTTATCATTTCCCCGCCGCCGATGGTGACGCGGCTTTGTTCGGAACAGCATGCAACGCACTCGAATCAAGTTCTGTGGACTGACGCGCCCGGCCGATATCGAGGCGGCGGTACGGCTGGGCGTCGATGCCATCGGCCTGGTCTTTGCCCCAGGCAGTCCGCGCCGGGTGGATCTGGCCACCGCGGCGGCACTGCGTCAGCGGATACCCGGGCTTTGCCATTGCGTGGCCTTGGTCATGGATCAGCCCTATGACACTGTTCAGGCAATCGTCCAGACCGTGCGCCCCGACATGCTACAGTTCCACGGCTCTGAATCGGCCGCAGATTGTGCGCGGTTCGGCCTGCCGTATATCAAGGCGCTGGGCCTGGGTGGGGAGGCGGAAACCGCCGTACAGGCGTTTCCAAACGCCCTCATACTGACCGATAGTCACGCCCCCGGGCAGGCGGGCGGAACAGGGCAGACATTCGACTGGAACCGCGTGGCCGACTGGACACGCCAGCGCCCAGTGATGCTGGCCGGCGGACTCCACGCCGACAATGTCGAGTCGGCGATCGCCACCGCGCGACCCTATGCGGTCGATGTCAGCAGTGGCGTGGAATCGGCTCCGGGCATCAAATCAATCGACCGCATGCAAGCTTTTGTGAGAGCAGTTCAACGTGCCGACCAATCCAATCACTAGTCGACCAACGGATTCCGCGCCGGGCCATTTCGGTCCTTACGGCGGCTCCTTTGTGTCCGAAACCCTGATCGAGCCGCTGAATGCCTTGATCGCGTCCTATGATCGGCTCAAGACCGACCCGGCGTTCCGGGCCGAGTTGGATGCCGATCTGGCCAACTACGTCGGGCGGCCCACGCCGTTGTATTTTGCCGAACGGCTGACGCGCGAATTCGGCGGTGCCCGCGTGTTTCTCAAGCGCGAAGACCTCAATCACACGGGCGCCCACAAAGTGAACAACACCGTCGGGCAGGCCATGCTGGCCAGCCGGATGGGCAAGACGCGCATCATCGCCGAGACCGGCGCCGGTCAGCATGGTGTGGCGACGGCCACGGTGGCTGCGCGTCTGGGCCTGCAGTGTGTGGTCTACATGGGCGAGGAGGACATCGCGCGACAGTCGCCCAATGTGTATCGCATGCGACTTTTGGGCGCCGAGGTGGTGCCGGTCACGTCGGGTTCCAAAACGCTCAAAGACGCCATGAACGAGGCGCTGCGGGACTGGGTGGCCAACGTGGACGATACCTTCTACATCATTGGCACGGTGGCCGGTCCGCATCCGTACCCGACCATGGTACGCGACTTCCAGTCGGTCATCGGCCGCGAGGCGCGTGCCCAGATGCTGGAGCAGACCGGTCAGCTGCCGGATGCCGTGGTGGCCTGTGTGGGTGGCGGATCGAATGCCATCGGGATTTTCCATCCGTTCATCGACGACCCGGTGCGGCTAATCGGCGTGGAGGCGGCGGGCGATGGCGTCGAAACCGGCCGTCATTCGGCGCCGTTGTCGGCCGGACGCTCCGGCGTTCTGCATGGCAATCGCACCTACCTGATGCAGGACGAGAACGGCCAGATCCTGCCCACCCACAGCATTTCAGCCGGGTTGGACTACCCCGGTGTGGGCCCCGAGCACGCCTGGCTTAAGGACAGCGGCCGCGCGGAATACGTGGCGGCGACAGACGATGAGGCCATGCAGGCCTTTCATACGCTGACCCGCGTTGAAGGCATTATTCCTGCGCTCGAATCCTCCCATGCCATCGCCTACACCCGCACGCTGGCCCAACAGCTGGGTCCGGATGCCAGCATCGTCGTGAACCTGTCAGGTCGTGGCGACAAGGACATCAACACCGTGGCCGAACGAGAGGGCATCGCCCTATGAGTCGCTTGGATCAACGGCTGGCAGCGGTCCGCGACGCCGGCCGCAAGTCGCTGGTTCCCTACGTCGCGGCGGGTGACCCGGCCGGCCAGAACACGGTGGAGCTGTTGCATGCCCTGGCCGCTGCCGGCGCGGATGTCATCGAACTGGGCGTTCCGTTTTCCGACCCCATGGCCGATGGCCCCACCGTGGCCCAGGCTTGTGAGCGTGCACTGGCCGCAGGCACGCGGCTGGTCGATGTGCTGGACATGGTGGCTCGGTTCCGTGAGCGCGACACCGAAACGCCCATCGTGCTGATGGGTTATCTGAATCCCATCGAATCCATGGGTTATGAACGCTTTGCCGAGTCTGCTCGGGATGCAGGCGTGGACGGCGTGCTCATCGTCGATCTGACACCGGAGGAGGCTCCGGACGTGACGCCGGCGCTGCGTGCTGCCGGACTGGCACCGATCTTCCTCGCCGCGCCCAACACCTCGCTAGATCGACTCGTGGCCATCGGGCGTGAGGCCGCAGGATATCTGTACTACGTGTCGCTCAAAGGTGTGACGGGGTCCAGTCGCTTGGACACCGGTGAGGTGGCGGCGCGCGTGGATTTGCTCCAGGCGCATACGGGCATCCCGGTGCTCGTGGGCTTTGGAATTCGTGATGCGGAGACAGCCGCGACCATCGCCAGCACGGCGGATGGCGTCGTGATCGGATCTGCGTTAATACAGGCATTGGTCGATCGCGGTGAACAATCTGCTGTCGATGCCGCGACCGCGTTTCTTGCACCCATTCGCGCCGCCATGGATGCTGGCGTCAAGACTTCAGGGAATGCTGCATGAGCTGGTTGGAAAAACTGATGCCCTCCCAGGCCTCGGGCCAGGAGCGCAAGCGCAACGTGCCGGAGGGGCTCTGGGTTAAATGTGACAAATGCCAGGCGGCGCTTTATCGCGCGGAGCTGGAGCGCAGTCTGGATGTCTGTCCGAAGTGCGGCGCCCATCGACCGATTGCGGCACGCCGCCGGATCGACTTGCTGCTCGATGCCGAGGGTCGCGAGGAACTGGCCGGGGGGCTGGAGGCGAACGATCCGCTGAAGTTCAAAGATAGCAAGCGATACCGTGATCGCCTCTCTGCGGCGCAGAAAAGCTCGAAGGAAAAAGACGCGCTCATCGTCATGAAGGGCAGCCTTGATGGGGTGCCGGTGGTGGTGGCGGCCTTCGAATTCAATTTCATGGCGGGATCCATGGGAAGCGTGGTCGGCGAAAAATTCGTCCGAGCGGTGGAAGCCTGCCTGGCAGAGGACCGTGCGCTGGTCTGCTTCACCGCCAGTGGCGGCGCGCGCATGCAGGAAGCCTTGTACTCGCTGTTGCAAATGGCCAAGACCAGTGCTGCGTTGGCCCGCCTGTCCGAACGTGGGCTGCCGTACATCTCGGTGATGACCCACCCGACAACGGGCGGCGTGTCGGCCAGTCTGGCCATGCTGGGCGACATCAATGCGGCCGAGCCGGATGCGCTCATCGGCTTTGCCGGGCCTCGCGTCATCGAACAGACCGTGCGACAGACGCTACCCGAGGGTTTCCAGCGGGCAGAGTTCCTGCTGGAACACGGGCATATCGACATGATCATCGACCGCAGGCAGATGCGCTCCACCCTGCATCGTCTGCTCTCCATCCTGATGCAGCGGCCAGCCGCCTGACTCGATGACAGCCAACAACGGGCCGTCGCTGGACGACTGGCTCGCGCGTCTTAACGCGCTGGATCCCACGCGGATCGAGCTGGGGTTGGATCGTGTGCAGCCGGTGGCTGCCGCATTGGGCGTGCTAAACCCCGCAGCGCGTGTCATTACCGTAGCCGGGACCAATGGCAAAGGCAGCACCGTGGCATTGGCTGAGTCGATTCTGCGAGCGCAGGGTCTGAGCGTCGGCTGCTATACGTCACCGCATATCCTGCGGTTCAACGAGCGGGTCCGGGTCAACGGTCTGGAGGCCGCCGATGCCGCTATCGTTGCCGGGTTGGAGGCCGTCGAGGCCGCGCGCGCCGACACGCCGCTAACGTACTTCGAGTTCATCACCCTTGCCGCGCTATGGCTTTTCCGGCAACAGCCCCTGGATGTCTGGTTGCTGGAAATCGGCTTGGGCGGCCGCCTGGATGTCGTCAACGTGGTTGATCCTGACGTGTCGGTCATCACGTCGATCGGCCTGGACCACATGGACTGGCTGGGTCCGGATCGCGATGCCATTGCTCGCGAGAAAGCCGGAATTCTGCGGCCGGGCCGCCCCGTGGTCTGCGGCGAACCTGATCCACCGTCGGCGCTGGATGTCCGATTGACCGCGCACGATGGGCCGGTTCTGCGTCTGGATCAGGGCGGGGCTCGGTGGAGCGATACATCGCCCTGGACGCTATGGGTGGGGGATCGCGAATGGGCGGGCTTGCCACAGCCCGGTCTGGCAGGCGTCTCGACACGGCGCAATGCCGCAGCGGCCGTGGCAGCGCTGTGCTTTGCCGGCTGTGTCCCGAGTTTGGCGGCGCTGCGTAGCGGCCTGGCGAATGCCCGAATCCAGGGCCGGATGCAAACCATTGCGGCCTCTCCGGAAACGCTGGTCGATACCGCCCACAATGCGCAGGCGGCAGGTCATCTCGCGCAGTCGCTGGCGGCCCTGCCTGCGGCCGACGGGCCCTTGCAGTGTGTGCTCGGGATGCTGGCTGACAAGGATCCCGCAGCCGTGGTCCAGGCGTTTATGGAGCACTGGCCAGCCCGTCAGCCCGTGGTTTGGCGGTTTGCCGCCACTGCCGGCCCCCGAGGCCAAGAGGCCACCGTCCTGAAGGAGCGGGCCGGTGTGAAAGGGGGCTGTTATCCCTCGGTTGGCGCAGCGCTAGACGCTGCCCGGGATGCGGCCGGGCCCATCGGGCGTGTCGTATGCTTTGGATCGTTTTTGACTGTGGAATCCGCACTGCGCCATGTCCATGAATGAAGCCCTTAAAGCCCGATTGGTCGGCGCAGCCGTGCTGGTCGGCGTGGCCATGATCGTGCTGGGCAGTCTGCTGGGCGGTCCGAAGCAGCGTGAGGCGCCGGCCGACGGCGTCATCGTGATTCGTCCCGAACCCGAACGCCCGCCCAGCCTGCGGGCGCGTCAGGACGGCAGTGAGACCCGCGAAACAGCGGCGGCGACGTCCGGCCAACCCCAGCCGGTCCCCCAATCAAGCCGGGCGGACGCCGACCCGGATGCATCCGGCCCCACGCAGTCCGGGGGCGCGTCAAAAGGTGACGGCGCCACCCCGACTCAGCGAGCTCGGCCCGAGACTTCGCCGGACAGGGGCGCAGGGTCCGCACCCACGGCAGCGGCCCCAGCGTCCAACCCGGCGCCAGCCGAACCGGTGGCGTCTGCGCCGCCCAAGCGCGAACCGGCCCCGGCGCCTGATCGACCAGCCGCCACGCAGCCGGCGCCAGCCGCTAACGACCTGTATGCACGAATTGCCGGGACAGCGGTTTCGCAGTCCAGGCCGTCCGAACCCCCGGCTGCGGCGCAAAAGGCCGAGACACCGCCTGCTGCAGCCAGACCGGCTCCACGGCCTGCGACCAAGCCGACCAGCCCCCCACCGCCCAAGCCGCGTGTCGCCAGCAACGGCTGGATGCTGCGCATTGCATCCTTTGGCGATGCGGACAATGCGCAACGGATGGTCCAGCGCCTGCGTGATGCCGGGTATGCACCCAGCACGGAGACCGTGACGGTGGCCAATCGTCGCTACACCCGCGTGCAGGTCGGGCCGTATGCATCGGAAGCCCAGGCTCGGGCCGCGCAACGTCGGCTGAAGGCACAGGTGGGCGAATCCGGGCAGGTCATCGCCCCCCGATAAAGGCGCGGCTGGCAGGGGCGACCGGGCGTTCGGCCTCGCCTGAATTATTGCTAGAATATGACGCCTTATCGGCCCCGGACCCTCCGTCCTGCGACCCGCTCATTCGAGACCGGACATGTGCCCCGAAGATTCAGATCGCTGCCTCGTTCAGTCGCGGGACCGCTGGAGCGCGGCATGACATCGATGCGTTGCGCTGTCACCAACCCGGGGGCGGACTGAGGTGGTCTGGGTCGACTATCTCATCTTGGCGATCGTCGGCGTGTCGGCGCTGATCAGCCTGTTTCGTGGCTTTATCAAGGAAGCCTGTTCGCTCACAACCTGGGTGGTCGCGTTCTGGGTGTCCATGCGCTTTGCCAGCCCGGTGGCCACCTTGTTCGAACCCTACCTCTCGGCGCCCTCGGCGCGTCTGGGGCTGAGCTACGTTTTGTTGTTCCTGCTGGTACTCATAATCGGTGCCGTCGCCACACATTTGCTCACCGATCTCGTCCGCAAAACCTATTTCGCCGGAACGGATCGCATGGTCGGCGTGATATTCGGCATTGGCCGCGGTCTGATCATCGTCACTGTGCTGGTCATGGCGGCGCAGATCTTTACGCCGGTCCAGCAAGACCCCTGGTGGCAGGCATCCGCGTTCCTGCACCATTTCGAAGCCTTGGCAGACTGGGTTCGGGGACTGCTCCCCGAAGACTGGTCGCAAACCGTGATCGAACGCGCGGTCACACCTCAGAGCGGCGAGTAGCCCGTCGCAGTCGAACTCGAATACGGACCCCAGAACCATGTGCGGAATTGTCGGAATCGTGTCTCACCAGCCGGTCAATCAGGAGCTCTATGACGCCCTGACTGTGCTGCAGCACCGGGGGCAGGATGCCGCCGGCATCATGACGGACGCCGATGGACGCCTGTTCCTGCGCAAGGAGAACGGCCTGGTTCGTGATGTGTTCTCCCAGGCGCATATGGAGACGTTGATCGGCACCATGGGCATCGCCCATGTGCGCTACCCCACGGCGGGCTGCGACTCCAGTGCAGAGGCGCAACCGTTCTACGTCAACTCGCCCTTTGGTGTGGCGCTGGCGCACAACGGAAACCTGACCAACGCCGATGTGCTTAAGCGCGATTTGTTCATTCAGGATCGTCGTCACATCAATACCGACTCGGACTCCGAGATCCTGCTCAACGTGTTCGCCCATGAACTCATGGAGCAGGACAAGCTACGCCTGACCGCCGAAGATGTCTTCGAGGCGGTCTCCCGCGTACACCAGCGCTGCCGCGGAGCTTACGCGGCCGTCGCGATGATCAGCGGCGTCGGCATGGTTGGCTTTCGCGATCCGCACGGTATTCGCCCCGTGGTTTACGGCAAGCGCGAGACGCCCGAGGGCACGGATTACATCATCGCGTCGGAAAGCGTCGCCCTGGACAGCCTTGGCTATGAACTGATCGGCGATATCGCGCCGGGCGAGGCGGTGTTCATCTCCACCGACGGGCTGCTGTCCACCCGACGCTGCGCCCCGGAGGCGCAGTACGCGACCTGCATCTTCGAGTACGTCTACCTGGCGCGCCCGGATTCGGTCATCGACGACGTGTATGTCTACAAGGCCCGGCTGCGTATGGGGGCCACGCTCGCCGAGAAGATTCGCCGGGAGTGGGGGGATCACGACATCGATGTCGTCGTGCCTATTCCGGATACCAGCCGAACCTCCGCCGTGCAGCTGGCCAATGATCTCGACGTGCCGTACCGCGAGGGCTTCATCAAGAATCGGTACATCGGCCGGACGTTCATCATGCCCGGTCAGGCCCAGCGTCGGAAATCCGTGCGGCAGAAACTCAACCCGATCGATCTGGAGTTCCGGGGCAAGAACGTCTTGCTGGTCGATGACTCCATTGTTCGGGGAACGACGTCGCGAGAGATCATCCAGATGGCGCGCGATGCCGGCGCTGCCAAGGTGTACTTTGCCTCCGCCGCACCGCCAGTTCGCTATCCCAATGTGTATGGCATCGACATGCCCGCGGCCAGTGAACTGGTGGCGCATGGCCGCACGCATGAGGAACTGGAACGCCTGCTGGGCGCCGACCGGCTGATCTACCAGGACCTTGACGACCTCATCGAAGCGGTGCGTGCGGGGAATACCAATCTCAAGGACTTTGACACCTCGGTGTTCGACGGCCGTTATCCGACCCAGGATGTCGACGCCGAATACCTGAACCAGCTGGAACTGTTCCGCAGCGACGCTGCCAAGGATTCCAAGCGCCGTGCCGGACAACCGGTGATCGAGATCCACAACACTGCCTGAGGCGGTGACGCCGGGGCGCCGCTGCGGCATGCTGCGCGCCCTGTCGACAGCAAGGCCAGACCATGAGCAAACCCGATCGACCGCAGGACATTGATCCGAACTGGGGCACGGCGACCTTGGGTGTGCGCGCGGGCGAAATGCGGTCGGAATTCGGCGAGCACTCCGCGGCCATTCATGCGACTTCGAGCTTTGTTTTCGAGTCGGCAGAAGCGGCGGCCAAGCGGTTCTCCGGTGAAGAACCCGGGCTGATCTATTCCCGGTTCACCAATCCGACGGTCCAGGGCTTCGAGCGCAAGCTGGCGGCCATGGAAGGCGGGGACCAGGCGGTGGCGACCGCCTCCGGCATGAGCGCCATTCTCAGTCTGTTGCTGGCGACGCTGCGAGCCGGGGACCACCTGGTCGCGGCCAAGGGGCTGTTCGGATCGACCACCGGCTTGCTCAACAACATCATCAGTCGTTTCGATATCGCGATCACCTACGTGGCGCCGTCGGACACGGACGCTTGGCGCCAGGCCGTGCAGCCGAATACGCGTCTGTTCATGGTTGAGAGCCCGACGAATCCACTGTGCGAATTGGCGGATATTGCCGCTTTGGCGCAGATCGCCCGTGATGTCGGTGTGCTGCTGGCGGTCGACAACTGTTTCTGCACGCCGGCGCTGCAACAACCTCTGGCTCTGGGGGCGCATGTGGTCCTGCATTCGGCCACCAAGTTCCTGGACGGGCAGGGCCGTGCCGTGGGGGGCGCGGTGGTGGGGGATTCCAAACTGGTCGGCGAAGATGTGTTCGGGATTATTCGCACAGCCGGCCCCTGCATGAGTCCTTTCAACGCCTGGGTCTTTCTCAAGGGATTGGAGACGCTGGACGTGCGCATGCGGGCTCATTGCCAGCGTGCCGAGCAGGTCGCCGGGTGGCTGGCGGAGCAGCCGGCTGTCGACCGTGTGTACTACACCGGCCTGTCGACGCATCCCCAACATGCATTGGCCTGCCGCCAGCAGTCGGGCCACGGCGCCATTGTGGCCTTTGATCTCAAGGGCGGGCAGGCAGCAGCCTTCAATCTGATCAACGCCACGCGCTTGTTTTCCATTACCGCGAATCTGGGTGACGTGCGCAGTACGATCACGCACCCGCCCACCACCACGCATTACCGCATCGGGCCCGAGCTGCGCGCCGCAGCGGGGATCCAGGACGGGCTGGTGCGTCTGTCCATTGGCCTGGAAGATGCCGGGGATTTGATCGCCGATCTCCAGCGCGGGCTTTGACATGTGCGCTGCGCCCGTACTGGCGGCGTATTTAGAGTCGGACCCGGCCCGTAAGTGCGAACAGGTGCTGGCGCTGGACGACCATCAGGCGGCGCCGCTGCAACAGTCCATGCCTGGGCAACCCGGTCGGCCAGATCGTCCCGAACTGATTCACCCGGCCAAGGTGCGCAAGCGCAAACTCGGTTCTCAGGCTGGGCGGGCCGCCCTGGTCCATGCCGTGGCCCATATCGAATTCAATGCTATTAATCTGGCGCTGGATGCCGTGCTGCGCTTCGATGGGCTGCCCTCCGCGTATTACCAGGACTGGCTCAGTGTGGCCCGCGATGAAGCACGGCATTTCCGTATGCTGGCCGGCCGGCTAGAGGAACTGGGTGCGGCCTATGGCGACCTGCCGGCGCATAACGGCTTGTGGGAGATGGCGGAGAAGACAGCCGCCGACCCATTGGAGCGCATGGCCCTGGTGCCTCGGGTGCTTGAAGCGCGGGGGTTGGATGTGACACCGGGCATGATCGAACGGCTGCTCGATGCCGGTGACACCGACACCGTGGCCCATCTCCGGGTGATCCTGGCCGAAGAGGAACGGCATGTGGAGATCGGCTCCCGCTGGTTTGCCTATCTTTGCCGCCTGCGCCAGCTCGACCCGGTCCCGACGTTTCAGGCCCTGCTCGCCCGTCATGGCGTGGTGGTTGCCCGTGGGCCGATGAACCGACCGGCCCGGTTACGGGCCGGATTTAGCGATCAAGAACTGGATGCACTGCTAACAGCGGGCTGAACCGGTCCGTCCTGCTGGCCATCGCTGAGCCGCCGGCCTGGCCGCCGCCAGCCCAGTACCAGACAGAGCAGCAGTAGCAGGCCCAGGCCACCACGCACCCCGTGGACCACGGTCAATCGATGCAAGAGCCCGTGGGTGGCGACATCCCAGGCCAGCGTGAATCCGATGAGCAGGGCGGTTGCATTGCAAAGCCCGCGTCTCAAATCCAGCCCAGGTTGCCATTGACTCAGCACCAGCACGGCCACGAGTAACCCCCAGAACAGCGGGATGAGCGACTGACCACCGAGCAGCCCACTTCGGGTGACCAGCAACAGCACCGCCAGCGCCGCCAGTCCGCCCCAGACAATCGCATTCCATGCAGCGGCAAGCCGTGGGGAGGGCCGTCCCCGCTGTGCGCGCTTGAACAGCCAGATGCGCAGACCGCTGTGAATGACCACGCAGGCCAGCAGGCCGAGCAGGGCATAAGCCGCCTTGATGACCAGACCGCCGTAAGAGCCGAAATGCAGCGGATAAAACGCGGCGATGAGCTGTTGGCCGAGGGGACCGTTCGACAGACCCAAGGGTTCTTGCAGCTGGCCCGCGTCGTCAAAGGCGTAGTTGTCGCCGTAGATCAGCCGTCGCGGGTGCTTGGCCAGAATCTCGGCGCTTTGCCCCTCGGTGGCCGGCTCGTGGTAGCTGACGTACCAGGGAATTAAATCGGGATACTCTGCGTGAAACCGAGTCAATGCTCGGTCAGCCGGCGCCAAAGGAGCAGGCGCTTCGCTGCCCTCCATGTCGGAACCGAAAATCGGTGCGAAGAAGGCCCCGGTGTCTCCCTCGCTAAAAGTGGGGGCCATGGCCTGGGACACGGCGCTGGCCAGCCCGATGGCGGCACCGGTTAGCGCGATGGCGAAAAACATGGGTGATGCCCAGACGCCGACCCGGTTGTGCAAATCGGTCCAGGCCAGTTGCGAAGAGCGGCGCAGTCGCAGTCGGAAGGCGTCCCGGAACAGTCGAGGCAGGGCCAGCAGGCCTGAGCCCACCAGCGCTATCATCATGACGCCCAGGCTGCCGACCAGGGTCAGGCCCAGCACGCCGGGCAGGGTGAGGTAGTAATGCAGGGTTTCCAGCCAGTCGCGCCAGGGCGCATGCACGGGCCCGAGCAGCTGGCCATCGGCATTGGCATACCAGTTCTGTGCATCCGCCGTGACGGTCATGCGCGGCATGCCGGACACCGGCAGTCCGATGAAGAAGTGGTGTGGGGTCTCATCAACACGGGCGAGCCCGGCAGCGGTTGCAGTCGCGACTGCGGCAGGCGTGACCTGTTCGAATTCGCTGATTTGCGGCTGCTCCCAGCGCGCGAATTCATCATGAAACACCATGAGCGTGCCGCTCAGGCACAGCAGATAGAGCAGACCGCTAGCGGCCAGCGCCACCGCGCGATGCGCCTGCAACAGAGAAGCAACCCAGGCCGAAGAGCCAAGCATCAGGACACCCACATTGGTAACAAGGGATAGGCCAGCGCACCGGCGGCCACGCTGCCCAGCAGGATGGCGCTACGCGTGCGCAGTGCCAGGCCCGCTGTCGCGACGGGCATGAGCAGGGACCAAAGCAGCGGGGTGGCGATGAGCCCGATGGCAAGGCCATTGGCCGCCTGCAGGCCGGCGGCCAGCGCCAGTGCGTAGAGCAGCATGGCCAACAGCACAGCGGCCGCAACAGCCACCGGGCCTGCCAGCACGACGACCCATAGACGGCGAAGCCCTGTGCGCAGTCCGCCACCCGGTCCGGGTGGGCGCGGCCCGGCAGTCCATGTTGTCGTTCGACGCCGCCTGGCGGGACGATTCCGGGACCGTGCTTCGCTACGCGCCGCCTGCACCAGGAATAGCAGTCCGGCCAAGCTCAGTCCAAGGCCAGCAATGGCCAGCCCGCGGTCCGGCCCAGCGGCTTGCATCCACAGGCCGACGGAAGCCACGAGCAGCCCCCAGCCAAAGCCGCGCAGTGCCGGCCTGGACCACGCGACCACCGGTTGGCGACGCCCGGCCATCCAGGCGCCCCACAAAGCCGCGACACCGAGCAAGGTTGTGGTGCAGGCGAGCGCGCTTAGCATCCGCGCACTCGCCGGTCTGGCCACGCATCCCATCCTGCCTGCGGATTGGTAGGGCGGGCGGTTTGTTCCCGCCACTGAGCGCCCGGCGGTAGGCCATACGGTGTGATGCGTCGTGGATGGCTCATGACCATGCGTCTGTCCATGCGTTGTGTGTGGCGGTCACGGGGCGGCTGGAGTGGATGCGTACGCGCTTAGAAACTGCGTCGCAGCGTACCCACGACGGTGCGTCGATCACCGACGAAACAATCGCCCCGCGCCAGGCAGGTGGCCACATAGTTCTTGTCGGTGAGATTGCGCACGTTGATGCTGAAATCCCAGGGGCCCAGCGGGTAGCCGACCATGGCATCGGCCAGGGTGTAGGACGGCGTACGCAGCCCATCTGCGCCGTCCCAGCTCTCGCCGACGTAGCGCATGCCCAGACCTGCACGCAGTCCCCCCCATTGCGTAAGCGGTTTGACGGCCAACCAGGCAGAGGCCTGATTTTCCGGCACCGAGGCATAGCGCCGGCCGTTGGGGTCTTCGCTCAGCAGTCGGCTGGCGTTGGCTTCCAGGCTGATCAGGCCCAGGTCAAGCAGGGATTCGAGTTCCAGGCCGCGAAACTCCGCCACGCCCTCCTGTTGGGAACCCGCATTGGGCAGGCCATTGGGGTTGGACAGGTTGGACTGTTCGATATCGAAGGCGGCGAGGGTGATTTGTGAGCGGCCGCTGGCGGGTTCGTATTTCAGACCCACCTCGTACTGCCGACCTTCCTGCGGGCGCAGTGCCTCGCCGGTGAGGCTGTCGGTGCCGACGACCGGCTCGAACGATTCGGCATAGCTGGCATAGGGCGCCAAGCCGTTATCGAAGCGATACAGCGCACCGATGCTATAGCTCAACGCATCATCATCCTGCTCGGTGCTGCCGTCATCGGTGGTGACCTCGTCGTAGCGCAATCCGGCGGTTAGCCGCCAACGGCCCACGGACACCTGATCGTTCACGTAGACACCCAGGTCACGGGTTCGCGCTTCGGGGGCGTCGTTGTAGAACATGTCGAGAATGTCATCCCCCGGGACGTTGCCGTACACGGGGTTAAATACGTTGATCCAGTAGGTATCGCCCAGCGTATCGTCCGGCCCACCGGTGGCGAAGTCGTATCCCAGGGCAAAGGCGTAGGCGCTGTCGTTGTCGGTGGTGACATCCTGGTATTGCACGCCGAACATGACCTCGTGGTCGAGCACGCCGTCAAAAAAATCGGCATGCAACCGGGTATCGATGGCCGTTTGCTCGGACATGGCATCGCTGATGTAGAACGTGCGTGGCACGGTGCCGTTCTCGTACAGGCTGCCGTCGTCATTGAATACGTAGCGACTGCCGCCGATGAATGCCGGCCAGGCTTGGCGGTAGTCTGCCTCGCCACGCGTCCAGCGTGCGGTCACGTCGAGCGACCACACCGCGTTGATCATGTGGTTGGCCAGCAGGGTGACGGACTGGGATTCAGTGTTATAGCGGTCAAACTCCGGTTCGCCCAGAAAGGTGCTGTGCTCGATGAACTGTCCGTTAGGCGCCGGTGTTAGCGTCCCGGCAATGGGTAGGAACTGGGCACCCGCCTTGCTGCGGGTGTCCTGGTAGTTGCCCAGCAGCGTGATTTCGGTGCGTAGGCCCGGACGCCATGTGATCGACGGCGCCAGCACGACCGTATCGTTGTTCACGTGGTCGACCATGGTGTCGGCATCGCGGCCAACGGCCACGACCCGGTACAGCAGGCTGGCATCGTCGTTGAGTGCGCCGCCCACATCGGTTCCGAGCTGCAGATGATTGAAGCTGCCGTACTGAACGAATAGTTCATTGCGCTGGTCGGCGCGGGGCTGCTTGCTCACGATGTTGACCAGGCCGCCGGGGGAGCCTTGGCCATACAGCACCGAGGCCGGGCCTTTCAGGATTTCGACCTGTTCCAGCGTGTAGATATGGGGGCGAACGTTGTTGTAGTTGCCGAAGAGAGCCTGCAGGCTGTCCCGATACTCCGGCACGTTGAGCCCGCGCACCTTCAACCAGTCGCCTCGGGTGGCAAACCCGTAGGTGTCGCCGATCACACCGGCTGAATAGGTGTAAGCGTCTCCCAGATCCAACGCGCCCTTGGCCTGCAACTGCTCTGCGGTTTCGACCGAGACAGAGCGGGCCGTCTCCATAATGGGCGTGTCCGACTTCAGGGCCGAGTATCGCGTCATGCCCCCGTGCACAGTCATCTCGCCCAGGTCCTGGGGTGCCGCATCGTTTTGTTCGGCGCCCGCATTCCGCTCAGCGGTGTCTGCCGAGGTGGCGGCATCGGGCTGGGCAAGGGCGGTCGCCCCCATCGTCAGCAGGCAGCTCAAGGTGAGAAAACGAACTGGGAGGAGTCGAGACATGCAGGTCGCCAGGCGGTAGAAAAGGGAAGCGAAAAATAATGCGAACGATTATCAATAACAACCCTTCACGCGCCGGTTCTAAGGGGCTTGCGTCCCACGTCTGGCTGAGTATCGGACTCCGCGATTTTCCGCGGTCAGCTAGCCCGTGCTGTCGTCGTCGCGGCCGAGTGCGTCGACCGGGACGACCGGCAGGACAAGTGACGACGGGCGTGCGGCCGTACTGTCGATCCGCATGATGCCCAGCACCTGATCCAGCAGATCTGTGATGGGCGGCAGGCCATGCGGAAAATCACTGCTGGCAATGGCCACACGTAGTCGGTGGCCGGCCGGAATGACGAAGCTGCTGGGGAATATTTCGACGGACACCAGCGTCGACTCGCCCGGTTCGACCGGCTCGATCGACTCTGCGGTGTAGGGATGCCAGGGCTGGATGGACTCGCCGTCGAGCCTGCGCGATCGCTCAGGGTCTAGCGCCCGCGAGGAGAAGGTCTGCAGTCCGTTCGTGAGTTCGAACGATTGGCCCTCGGGTGAGACGCTGGTGACCCGCACGGCGACGCTGCCATCCGAGCCCAGCTCCGAGGCCAGCCACAGATCGGCCTGAATCGGCCCATTGATGTAGTAGTCGGCGTCCATCGGTGCTGTGGTGTAAGTCACCGCGCCCAGTAACGGCAGCTCATTGATGCTGTTCTGGCCTTGAAAGCAGGGCAGCGGAATCAGCTCCAACACGCCGGCTGTCCACTGGGCCGAGCTGGCCGAGCAGAGGTTCTGGACCGGAATCTGCACGGTATGTCGGGCGGGTTCATCCGTCGCGGGTGGGTCCGCGCTCAGCGAGCCGTTGCCGCGGAGGAACCAGCGTTCTGCGGTGGCCTGCGGGTGAGGCCAATCCGCGGACCGGACATAGCGGTCCTCGTTCCAGACGTACTGCGTGACGGCGGGGACGGTCTCGGCCTGGTTATCGATGTTCTTGAGATAGCGGTCGAACCAAAGCAGGGCCATGTGGTTGAGGTCGGGCACGCCATCGGCTGGCAGGCCCGCCCCCGAGGAAGCGTCCAGATGCGACCAGGGGCCGATGACGAGTTTGGTGGTTGCATGGGGCTTGATGGCTTCGTACAGCATGGGCTCGCCGCGCTGGAAGATGTCCCGCAGGCCACCGATGATGATCGTGGGCACCCGCACCTGATCCGCGACCTCAATGGGCGAGCGTGTGCGCCAGAATGGCCCGTCGTAGTTCTGTCCATTCACACCCAGCGTGGCCTGCAGTATCACCGGGATGTCATAGCTCAGTGTGCCTAGCACGTGCTCGACCAGCGTCGAGAGGGCCTCGGGTGAGGGGTGGGCGGGGATGAGTCCGAGCCCGGTGACCAGACCAATCCACAGCGGAATAAAGCCGACGTTCACCTGGCCACCGGTGAAGACGATGTCTCGGTAGGCATCGGCCATGGGCACGATGGCGAACATGGCCTGGTGGGCAGGATGCTGCCAGGCGGCGGTGTAAATCTGGGTGATGGCCATGAAGGAGGGCCCCCAGGTGCCGACACGCCCATTGCTCCAGGGTTGGCGGGTGATCCAGTCCATCACCTCCTGGTAGTCCAGTTGCTCACGTTCGCTGAAGATCTCCCAGGTGCCCTGGGAGGTCCCTGTACCGCGAACATCCACCGTGACATGGGCGTATCCGTGTTCGACCAGGAAGCTGTTGAACGCAAAGCCTTCCACGTAGCCACTGGCGCTCTTGTTGTAGCCCGTCTGCGTCAGGATGACCGGCAGTGGCCCCTCAATGGCGTTGCCGTCGGCATCGGTGGGCAGCATGACCTGTGCCGACAGCTTCGTACCATCACTCATGGTGATGTATTCGGCGGGCAGGCGGGTTGTTCCGTCGTAGGCAGGCGTCGGGCTGTAATCGAACCAGTCCGCTGCCATCGCAGGGGGCGCGGTGTTCGCCGGGGCGTCATCGCCGCCTCCACTACAGGCGGTGACAGCCACGGGCAGGCTAAGTGCGAGCAGGCGCAGGGCGAGAGCGGGACGGTGCAGGCTGATCACGGTGGTCTCCTCTTCATGCCGGGCGCCTCGATGACGCCTTCATTCAATGCATGATGAATGACGCAGCCGGGCCAAGCATTGGCCGTGATGACCTGCCATTTGTAAGCACTTTCTGACGGTGGCGGCGCGCCCGGTCAGGCCGCGATGTTCTCCGGCGGCGGCACGCGCAGACTGCCCGTGCGGCCTTCGCGGTCAATGGTCATGACCCGGCCGCCGGTGTCGGTGCGCCAGTCTTCCAGTACGTGGCGCTCGATCATCTGTTTCCCTTTGCCGACACGATGGACGGCCGGGCGATGGGAGTGCCCATGGATAACGCGCGAGGCCTGTGCATCACGAACGGCCTGGTACAGCGCGCGGCTATCGAGATCGGTGATTTGCAGCGGCTTGCCGGGTGTGGCCTGCCGGCTGCCTTGGCGGAGCCGGTTGGCTAGCCCGACCCGCCAGCGCTGGGGCATGCCGTAGAAACCCCGTTGCACGGCGCGGCTTCGGACCACGGAGCGAAATGCCTGGTAGCTGCGATCCTGGGTGCAGTAGCGATCCCCATGCGTCAGCAGGGTGACGATGCCGGCTAACTCGCCGACCCAGGGGTCAGAGATCAGCGTCGCTCCGGTTGCCGATTCGAAAATTGGACCGAGCAGAAAGTCCCGGTTGCCGTGCATCACATGCACCTGCACGCCGGCATCCACGGCACCGGAAATGGCATCGATGGCCGCCCCGTGTTCAGGCATGGAGAGGTCGTCGCCTAACCACACGTTGAACAGGTCTCCCAGGATGAATATGACCGATGCGTCGCGTCCGGCACCGGCCATGTACTCCACAAAGCGCCGGGTCAGTCCGTCTCCCGGCGCCAGGTGGAGGTCAGATAGCAGATGGATCACTCGGAATCGATGATGCGCACGGACTCGATGACCACCAGCGGCTGCGGCACGTCCGAACGGAACGGGCCCTGGGCGCCGGTTGGCATCTCGGCGATCTTATCGACGACGTCCATCCCCTCGATCACCTTCCCGAACACCGTATAACCGTAGCCGTAAGACGTCTCACTGCGGAAATCCAGACGTCCGTTGTCGCCGTGGTTGATGAAGAACTGGGCTGTGGCCGAGTGCGGGTCGTTGGTCCGCGCCATGGCAATGGAGCCGCGCACGTTGGACAGGCCGTTATTGGCTTCATTCTGGATGGGGTCGCGGGTCTCCTTTTTGGCCAGCGATTCGGTGTGCCCGCCACCTTGAATCATGAAGCCCTCGATCACGCGGTGGAAAACCGTGCCGTCGTAGAAGCCGTCGTTGGCGTATTCAACGAAATTGGCCACCGTCGTGGGCGCTTTGTCGGCGTCCAATGCCAGCACAATCTTGCCGGCCGAGGTCTGCATGTCGACCTTGACCATGTCTGCGGTGGCGGCTGCGGATGTTGTCATGAGTACGAGTCCAGTCAGGAATGTCAGTCGGTTGAGCATGAGCGCTTGAGTCTCTGCGAATTGGTTCCGCGGGCATGATAATGCGGGGCGCGCTGGAATGCCGAACAAGCCAGCCAAGGAACATCGTTCCACGTCGCTTGTCTGCTAAGGGGCGGGGGAACATGAAGACAAGGAGGATGAATCATGGCGAGCTCAGATGCCGAACTCAAAGCCGTAAAGGACGACCTCAGTCAGCTGCGTGAAGACGTCAAGACCCTGACCGAGTCCCTGCAGGCAACGGCCAAGGGCCGAGCAGCCGATGCGCGGGCTCGCGTGCGGCAGGGTGTGGATCAGGGCAAGGATCAGCTGCTTGCGGCCGAGCAGCAGGCCGAGGCCAAGATCGCCGAACACCCGCTGCAAAGCGTTGGCATTGCCTTTGGGGTCGGCTTTCTCATCGGCCGACTGGCGGGACGGTAGCTGCCCATGCTGATCGAGCGCGCCCGGCGCGCGACGCGCTGGGGCGCGTTCTCATTGCTGCTGTGGGGGCTGATGAGTGTATGGATCAGCCTCGCCATCTTCTGGCTACTGCGGAACTGGTGGCCGGCCTGGGCGTCCGCCTCGGGCGTTGCGGCCGTGGCCTTGCTCATCTACGTCGGCGCCGTCGTGCTGCGGCGCTATCGGGCGCGCCGACGTCAGGTTGATGCAGGGTCGCCGCCCGATATGCCGCAGGAAATGATCGACTTGCTCGAACGCTGGACGGCAGATCAGCCCTGGCTGGCGGTTGGCGTGGCGGCAGGTGCGGGCTGGGTGACGGCACGATCCGAGGGCGATCCTCAACAAACGCTTAGGCAAATCCTGGAATTAATGCGCGGTATGGAAGCCGCGCGTCAGCAGACGCGTCGTTCTTAGCGGCCGCCGCTTATACCGCGACGTTGCTCGACGCGCGTGCGCCACGCGGTTGAACCGCCTCGACGGCTGCATCGAAAACCTCTAGACCGGCCGCGCGATCATGGGCGCCTTCCGATAGCAGGCGTCGAAACACACGCCCGCCCGGCTGGCCGTGATAGAGCCCGAGCAGCGGGCGGATGAGCCGACCCAGTGGCGTACCCGCCTGGCGCTCGGCGGCCACATGCAGGCGGTACTCCGCCAGCACCTGGGCGCGTGATTTCGGGGTGGCATCGCCGCCGAATATGCGCGAATCCACCGCGCTGAGCAGGTACGGCCGCTGATACGCCGCGCGCCCCAGCATCACGCCATCGACCTGCTGGAGGTGATCCAGCGAATCATCAATCGTTTGTATCCCGCCGTTAATGGCGATGGTCAGTTCGGGTCGTTCCCGCTTGATGCGATAAACGAAGTCGTAGCGCAACGGGGGGATGTCCCGATTCTCCTTGGGTGACAGGCCATCTAGCCACGCCTTACGGGCGTGCACGATAAACACCCGGCAGCCCGCCTCGGCCACAGTGTCGATAAAGGCTTCGAACGGCTCATACGCATCCTGCCGGTCGATGCCGACACGGGTCTTGACCGTTACCGGAATCGCGACGGCTGCCTGCATGGCCGCCACGCAGTCACCGACCAGCTTGGGTTCTGCCATCAGGCAGGCGCCAAAGCGGCCGTTCTGCACCCGGTCGGACGGACAGCCGACGTTCAGATTGACCTCGTCATACCCCCAGTCTTCTGCCATCCGCGCACACTCGGCCAGCGCCTGCGGATCGCTGCCGCCGAGCTGCAGCGCTACCGGGTGCTCGGTCTCGCCGTAGGCCAGATGGCGTTCGACATCACCATGCAGCAACGCCCCCGTCGTCACCATCTCGGTATAGAGCAGGGCATGGCGCGACAGGATGCGGTGCAGGGCACGGCAGTGCCGGTCGGTCCAGTCCATCATCGGTGCGACGCTGAAGCGCCACTGCCCAGAAATTGAAGAATTACGCGACAAAACAGTTGCTTATCGTGGTTTCTTGTCCTCCATGGGACACGCGTTTTTGTGCATTTAGAGGTATTATAGAGACGGTGGTGCACAAAAAAGTGCACAACGAGTGAGCGTTGTGCACCGGAATTGGAGGAAGAATGGCGACCATAACTAAGTGGAAGAATGCGAACGGGACGATGTCATATCGGGCCCTCATACGTGTCAAGCGAGAGGGCAAGATTATCGCGTCTGAGTCCCGCACGTTTCCGCGTCGTGCCATGGCCGAGAACTGGTCGCGTAAGCGCGAGACCGAGATCAAAGGGGAGGGCAGTACTCGAAAGCTGGCGCTAAAAGACATCACCGTTGGCGACGTCATACACCGCTATCGTGCCGAGTACGAACAGCTCAGTGGATGGGCTCGCTCAAAACGTGAGCATCTGCGGTTCCTCGCCAAGCACGATATCGGGCGCGTCAAAGTCCAGGACCTGACGAGTCAGGTGTTGATCGACCATGTGCGGACAAGGCGACAGGCTGGTACAGGGCCATCAACTGTCATGAACGACATCACTTGGCTGAAAGCCGCGTTCTCGCCGATGAATGTCGCGTGGGACTTACCGTTCGATATGACTGTGTTTGAAGACGCTCTGCAGTTCAGCCGCGACCAGAAACTCGTCCGTCGTTCACGGCGACGTACGCGTCGCCCGACAAAGGATGAATTGAGCCGGCTCGACAAGTACTTCGCGCAGTCTGATCAGAACGCCATGATCCCCATGCAGGAGTGCGTCAAATTTGCGCTCGCGTCCTCACGCCGACAAGCCGAGATCACCCGGCTTCGGTGGGACGACTTGATTGAGAAGGATCTTGTGATTGTAGTGCGGGACGTGAAGCACCCTCGCACCAAGAAAGGGAATGACCTTGAAAGCAAGCTCACGCCCGAGGCGCTCGAGATCATCAAACGCCAGCCGCGAACCAGTGAACTGATCTTCCCGTACAACCCCAAGTCCGTTGGAGCACGGTTCACCCGCGCTTGCCGAATACTCGGAATTCAGGATCTCCGCTTCCACGATCTCCGTCACGAGGCTACATCGAGGTTGTTCGAGCGCGGGTATGCGATCCACGAGGTGGCAGCGTTTACGCTCCACCTGGATTGGAACATCCTTCGCAGCTATACACATTTGAAAGCGAAGGATGTTCCAACCCGGCCGTATCAGGCGGCATAGGCCATCCCGATGTGGTGGCGTTTGGCTTGAGCGCGTTGCTCGTCGATGAGTTGTGCGAGATCTTCGATGTGGACGAACCAAGGTGACTTTTGCGATCCCGTCCGAAATGTCGGAACGGGTAGTTGATTAGTCGCGGCCTTGCGTCGGGCCTGACCTTCTTCCATCCCGAAAAAATCGCCGCAAATCGCGGTGAGTTCAACGATGGGGCTGCCGAATCTTTGGACCAGGATTTCTGCAGTAGAACGGTTCATGGTGATATACGTGGTGTGCATGTACATCATCAAAGGGACGGGGCCGGACATTTGCGCATCGCATGACCGCTGGGGCACTTATTTGGCCGATTGCATCTCGTCGAACTGGCCGCGTTGTGCCAACAGCCGTCATTCGCAGGTCAGTTTTTTCTCTTGCCAAGCCGTCCGTCTGACCGGGACCGAACCCGTTTACTGATAAACCGGACACCGGTCGTTTCGGGGTTCTCCAGGGGGCGTAGTACCCCCTCCATCGCATCCCGTCGCCCCGTGTGAGAAAAAAATCAATGCTGAGGCACTTTGTTCGCCAAGTGATTGTCTGAGTTTCCGACTTATCAGATAATAGACTTCAAGCAGTCCTCCTCAGCTACGTTCTCGTCACTTGCATATCAATTCTCACAAATTGGTCTGGTTCCTGGTCATCCTCGTGCTGGCCAGCCGCATCCTGGGCGCGCATGCCCATGCGTGCTCGGACGGTGACCTCGATTGCCTGAAGGAAGCGCATGCAGACGCGATTGCTCACGTTAGTGAAGCGTGTGCGGACGAAACCTGTATAGACACCAAGGTTGATGCGGCTGACGGCATCCTGGTCAAGCTGCTCGACCTGGATGAAAGCGATTTGCTCGCCGTTGTTGCAGCTGTATTGCTGGGCTTGTTTATCGCGCCGCGCATATTGCTCGTAACGCAGCGCACCGCGCCGGTGCCGCACCGCCGTGTCGGTCTCAGCCCCCCAGCGCGAGCACCGCCCCTAGTTCTCTAGATATCGCCTCCGGTGCCAATGCGGCACCGCCATGCGCCTGTTCGGCGCAACGATTTCTGGAGTCACCATGTCTGGTTATTTTTGCCGGATGGCGCTTTTCGCCATCGGGTTCACTTGGCTTGCAGCGGGCCATGCACAACCGCAAACCGCTGACGCCCTGACCTTGGGCGAGACGATTCAACGGGTCACCGACAACAACCCGTCCCTGGCGGCCTATGCGCCGCGTTTGAAGGCCTTGGCCGGGGAGCGAGCTTCAGCGTCGCTTTCACCGCCGTTGGCGCTCAATGCCGAAGCGGATGAGTTTGGCGGGACCAATGAAGCACAGGGCATCGACGGCGTTGAGTTAACGCTGGCTCTTTCCAGCGTCATCGAGCTGGGTGATCGTCCTGCCTTCCGCACAGCCATCGTTGATGCACGGGAAGGGTTGTCCGTTGCGCAGCGACGCACGCAGTTGCTGGATGTGCAGGCCAAAGCTGCCCGGTTGTTTGTAGAACTGGCTGCGCTGCAGCAGGAGCTTGAGGTCGCCCGCCAAGCGGAGGATCTTGCGCGCCAAGCTGAAGAGACCGTGGGCCGGCGGGTCAGCCGTGCACGCGCTCCACAAGCGGAACTGGACCGCGCCAAGGCCGCCACGGCCCGCGCCAGCCTGGAGGTGGGCCATATCGAGCACCAGCTGCCGACGCTGCGGACCAAGTTGGCCGCGCTGTGGGGTGCTGAGCAGCCCGGCTTCGAGTTGGTTGATGACGATGCGCTGTTTCATCCTGGCAACGCAGGGGCCTTCGAGCCGCTGGTCGACGCTCTGAACCGCAACCCGGACCTTCAGCAACTGGCCAGCCACGAGCGAATCCAAACGGCCAGCTTGCGCCTGGCCCAGTCAAACGCGCGTGGCGACATTCGCTGGCGGGCTGGCGTGCGCCGTCTGGAGGGCAGCGATAGCACGGGCCTGGTTGCCGGGGTGAGCATTCCCTTGTTCTCCGGCCGCCGCGCGCAGGGCGACATTGCCGCGGCGACGGCGCGACGCGAGGCAGCGCGGTTTGATTCACAGGCCGCCGTTATTGCCGCACGCGCGACGCTGTTTGAAGCGTGGCAACACCGGACCCACGCCATTGAAGCCTTCGCCATGTTGCGGGATGCAGTCATCCCCAGGCTGGAGTCTGCCCTGGGAGACACACGTGAGGCCTACCGGGCCGGGCGCTACAGCTACCTGGAGCTGATTGCCGCCAGGCAAGAGCTGATTGATGCGCGACTGGCGCTCGTCAACGCTGCACGCCGTGCCCATCTCAACCGAATTGAACTGGAGCGCCTGTCCGGCGCGGCGCTAACTGCTGCCGACGGCGACTCTGAACACAAGGAATCTGACCATGACCACTGAACGAAACACTTTTGCCGCGACGATGCTGGCCGTGAGCCTATCGCTGTTCACCGCAATTCTTGCGCCGACTGCGCTCGCCGCTCAAGAAATGGACGATCATGCCGAACACAGCGAACCCGATACGCACAATGGCCAATCGAATGACCACGGCGGTGCCGATGTCGTCCAGCTAACCGATGAGAAAATTGCATTGGCAGGCTTGGAAACGGCTGTCGCACAACCCGGCATGCTGCGCGAAACGCTGCAGGTTTACGGTCGCATCGAACCCATCCCATCACGCATGGCGGTCGTCCGGGCACGGTTTTCGGGCCAGATCATCCGGCTCGATCCCGATGTGGGGCAGCGCGTGACACGTGGTGATGCCTTGGCCACGGTTGAGGCCGATGACAGCCTGCAGCGCTACACCCTGCGGGCACCCGTCAGCGGCGTGATCGTCGAGCGCATGGCAACAGCCGGTGAGGTGACTGCCGACCGCAACCTGTTGCGGATCGCGGACTATTCACAAGTCTGGGCACAGCTCGCCATCTTTCCGTCTCAGGCCGAAAAAGTGCGCGCAGGCCAAACGGTTTTGCTGCTTGGCGACGGCGTGCAAACCGAAGGCGTCATCGATTGGATCACTCCCGATGCGATGCTCGGGCCTGCGCGCCACGCGCGCGTGGTGTTGCCAAACCCCGATGGCAAGTGGACGCCGGAATCGACCATCCGCGCGGAGATCGTCACAGCTGTGACCGATGCCGCGCTCGTCGTCGAGAACCGGGCATTACAGGACATCGAAGGCCGCCCATCCGTGTTCGTTCGAGAAGCGGATGACTTTGAAGTGCACCCACTCACGCTGGGCCGCAGCGACGGCCGAGCAACGGAGGTGCTGGGCGGTTTGAAACCCGGTGTGGTGTACGTGACGGCCAACAGCTATCTGCTGAAGGCCGAGTTGGAGAAATCCAGCGCCGAACACGACCACTGAGGGCTCGTCATGATCAATTCAATTGTGCGCGCTGCGGTTGAGCAGCGCTGGCTGATATTGGCACTGATGCTGGTGTGGATCGGGGTCGGGGTGTGGAGCTACAGCTCGCTGCCCATTGATGCCGTGCCGGATATCACCAACGTGCAGGTGCAAATCAACACCGCCGCACCCGGTTACTCGCCACTGGAGACCGAGCAGCGGGTGACCTTCCCGGTAGAGACGGCGCTCTCGGGCCTGCCGAATCTGGACTACACCCGCTCGCTGTCGCGCTATGCGCTGTCACAGGTCACGGTGGTGTTTGAAGAAGGCACCGATCTGTATTTCGCCCGCAACCTGATCAACGAGCGCTTGTCTGCCGTACGCAGCCAACTGCCACCCGGCCTGGAGCCGGAGATGGGGCCGATCAGCAGCGGATTGGGCGAAATCTACATGTACGCCGTGCGCGCCGAGCCGGGTGCCACGCAGGCGGATGGCCGCCCTTGGGATGCCATGGGCCTGCGCGAAGTGCAGGAATGGATTATCCGCCCGCAGCTTGTGCTCACGCCGGGTGTGGCGGAGGTCAACAGCATTGGCGGCTTCAACAAGCAGTACCACGTGCTGCCTGATCCGCAGAAGCTGCTGGCGTGGGGTCTGTCGATGTCGGACCTGACCGACGCCCTGATGCGCAATAACAGCAATCGCGGCGCAGGCTATGTGGAGCGTAATGGCCAGCAACTGCTGGTGCGTTCACCGGGGCTGTTGGAGAGCATCGCCGACATCGAGCAAGTTGTAGTCACTCAGCGCGAGGGGGTCCCTGTGCTGGTGAACGATGTTGCCGAGGTCGCGCTCGGACGAGAGTTGCGTTCGGGGGCGGCGACCGTCGCCGGCGAGGAGGCCGTGGTTGGCACCACCATGATGTTGCTTGGTGAGAACTCGCGTGCCGTGGCGCGCGATGTCGCCGAGCGTATCGAGACCATCAACCGCTCGCTGCCTGATGGCGTGTACATCCAAACCCTGTACGACCGCACAACGCTGGTTGATAAAGCCATCTCCACCGTGCAGAAAAACCTGCTCGAAGGCGCACTGCTGGTCATCGTGGTGTTGTTCCTGCTGCTGGGTAATATCCGCGCCGCCCTGATCACTGCTGCGGTTATCCCGTTGGCGATGCTGGCGACGATCACCGGCATGGTGCGCACGGGCGTCTCGGCCAATCTGATGAGCCTGGGCGCACTGGATTTCGGGTTGATCGTGGATGGCGCCGTGATTGTGGTCGAGAACTGCATTAGACGTTTGTCCGAAGCACAACACGGCACTGGCGAGCGAAGGCTCGCGCTCAAAGAGCGACTGCATGTGGTCTATACCGCCACCAGTGAAGTGATTCGCCCGAGCTTGTTTGGCGTTGGCATCATCACCGTGGTTTACATCCCGATCTTCTCGCTCACAGGCGTTGAGGGGAAGATGTTTCACCCGATGGCCGCTACCGTCGTGATGGCGTTGCTGGCGGCCATGGTGCTGTCACTGACATTCGTTCCGGCGGCCGTTGCCCTATTCATGCGCGGGCCAGTTGCAGAGCGCGAGAGCTTGCTGATTCGCGGAGCCAAGCGGGCCTATGAGCCGCTGCTGGCTGGCGCACTGAAGTTGCGCTGGGCGCTGGTGGCCGGAGCGACGGTGCTCGTGGTGGCCAGTGGCTGGCTTGCCACCACGCTGGGGTCTGAATTTGTGCCGCAACTCGATGAAGGTGATGTCGCCATCCAGGCCCTGCGGATCACGGGCACAGGCTTGGGCCAGTCGCTTGAGCTCCAAGCTCAACTGGAACAGCGCATCAGCGAGTTTCCGCAGGTCGAAATCGCGTTTGCCCGCGTCGGTACGGCCGAAGTCGCCACCGACCCGATGCCGCCGAACATCTCGGACGGTTACGTGATGCTCAAGCCGCGCAATGAATGGCCCGATCCGAGCCTGTCCAAAGCCGAACTGGTCGAGCAGATGGAAGACGCGCTGGGCGAGTTGGTGGGTAACAACTACGAGTTCTCGCAGCCCATTCAACTGCGCTTCAACGAGCTGATCTCAGGCGTCCGGGCAGACCTTGGCATCAAGGTGTTTGGTGATGACTTGGAAGAACTGCTGCGTAGCGCGCAAGCCATCCAGGCCGTGGTGCAAGACATCGACGGTGCGGCAGACGTGCGCGTCGAGCAGGTCAGCGGCTTGCCTGTGCTGTCGGTCATCCCAGACCGCACGGCGCTGGCCCGTTATGGCCTCAATGTGCAAGCCGTCCAGGACCTGGTCGCGACATCTGTAGGCGGGACTGCTGCAGGCTTGATCTTCGACGGTGACCGCCGGTTCGAGTTGATCGTGAGGTTGCCCGAGCGCCTTCGGCAAGACCCGGCAACGCTGGAACGCCTGCCGCTGATGCTCCCAGGTGAAGCGCAGGGCGAGAGTGGCGCACGCTACCTGCCGCTCGGCGAAGTCGCCGACATCAAGCTCGCCCCCGCTCCCGCACAGATCAGCCGGGAGGACGGCAAGCGTCGGGTCGTGGTCACAGCCAACGTGCGTGGGCGCGACCTCGGTTCGTTCGTGGCAGAAGCGCAGCAGCGCATCAATGACCAGGTCGACCTGCCTGCCGGGTACTGGCTGGACTACGGTGGCACGTTTGAGCAACTGCAATCCGCGAGCAAGCGGCTCAGCCTTGTTGTGCCGGTCACACTGATGCTGATTCTGGGCCTGTTGCTGATGGCCTTCGGGTCGCTGAAAGACGCGCTCATTATCTTCACCGGTGTGCCGCTGGCGCTCACCGGCGGGGTGGCGCTGCTTTGGCTGCGTGACATGCCGCTGTCCATTTCCGCCGGAGTTGGTTTTATCGCGTTATCCGGGGTGGCGGTGCTCAATGGCTTGGTGATGCTGTCGTTCATTCGTGAACTGCGGGCTGATGGCAAGCCCTTGCAGCAGGCCATCACCGAAGGCGCATTGGTTCGCCTGCGCCCGGTCTTGATGACGGCACTGGTGGCAAGCCTGGGCTTTGTACCGATGGCGCTGAACACCGGCACGGGTGCCGAAGTCCAGCGACCGCTGGCCACCGTGGTGATCGGCGGCATCGTATCCTCAACCTTGCTGACGCTACTGCTGCTGCCGGCCTTGTATCGGATCGTGCATGGGCGGGAAGATGACAGCGAGCTGTCGGCAAACACCAAGGGAAGTGAAGCATGAGCGACTGCGGATGTGAGTTCGAGGCCCGCAATCAGGCGGAGCGGCGTGTGCTGATCGCCCTGATGGCCATCAATGGGGTGATGTTTGTCGCCGAGTTCGGATTGGGTTGGCTGAGTCAATCCACAGGATTGATCGCCGACTCACTCGACATGCTCGCTGATGCGTCGGTGTATGCCATCAGCCTGTATGCGGTTGGACGTGCGGCAACGGCCAAAAATACGGCGGCACGACTGTCGGGCTGGCTGCAGATCAGTCTGGCTTGCCTGGTGTTGATCGATGTCGCCCGGCGATCTGTACTCGGAAGTGACCCGCAAAGTGAATGGATGATCGGCGTGGCGCTGGTCGCACTTGCGGCGAATGTTGTCTGCCTGTGGCTGCTTCGTAAACACCGAGATGGCGAGGTCCACATGCGTGCTGCCTGGATTTTTTCTGCCAACGATGTCATCGCCAATATGGGCGTTATCCTGGCGGGTGTCCTGGTGATGGTGTCGGCGTCGCGCTGGCCAGACCTGGTCATCGGCTTGACCGTTGCCGGCATTGTTCTGCGCGGCGGCATTCGGATCCTCCGTGAGTCCAAGCAGCAGCCTGTGACGCAAGGCGCCAATACGGCCGGTGAGGTTTGATGCTGGCGGAAAGCGCTAAGTTGTTCGGCCTGTTCGTCGCCACGGCGCTCGCCGAAATCGTCGGCTGCTACTTGCCGTACTTGTGGCTGCGGCGCGACGGCAGCGCGTGGTTGCTGTTGCCGGCTGCTGCCAGTCTGGCGCTTTTCGTGTGGCTGCTCAGCCTGCACCCGGAGGCTGCCGGGCGTGTATATGCGGCCTACGGTGGTGTCTATGTCAGCGTCGCTCTGGCTTGGTTGTGGCTGGTGGATGCAGTGCGCCCGACGTATAGCGATTTGCTTGGCGTCGGGCTTTGCCTTACCGGCATGGTTGTCATCATGCTTGGAGCACGAAATGCATGACCGAGTGACTGTCTCAACTGTCGCAGCCGACTCGAGACACCTGACATGAGCGCCGATCACGACCATGCGCATACCTCCAGCACCAGGACCTTGCTGCTGGCGCTAGTCATCACCACCGGCTTCGCGGCCGTCGAGGCGGTCACCGGTTGGCTGGCCAATTCGCTGGCGCTGATTGGCGATGCCGGCCACATGCTGACGGACAGCCTGTCGTTGGCGGTCGGCGCGCTCGCGGCCTGGGCAGCCAGGCGGCCACCGACAGCACGGCTGAGTTACGGCTGGCAGCGCACCGAGGTATTGGGCGCGCTGTTCAACGTCATTTTCATGTACGCCATCGTGACGGTCATCATCTATGCGGCAATCCAGCGCTTGATCGACACCCCGGAGGTTGAGGGCGGCACGGTATTGCTGGTGGGTACGTTTGGCTTACTGGTGAACATCGGTGTTGCCTGGCTGCTGTCGCGAGGCGAGCAGACGTTGAATACTCGCGGGGCAATGTTGCACGTGATGGGCGATCTTCTGGGTTCGGTTGCGGCAGTGGGCTCTGGAATCGTGGTGCTGGCCACGGGGTGGATGCCAATCGATCCGATTCTGTCTCTACTAATCTGTGTCTTGATTCTTGTGTCATCCACCAAGCTGCTTATCGAGACGCTTCGCGTCGTGATGGCCGGCGTGCCACCGGGATTGGATCTGGACGAAATCAAGTGCGCGATTCGAGACAGTCATCCATCGATTTCAGGCGTGCATCACCTGCATGTCTGGGAGGTGTCGTCGCACAGCCGAGCGTTGTCCGCACATGTGGAGATGCAGGCATTGGAATATTGGCAGCCTGCGTTGGAGGCTGCGGCCATGCGATTGCAGGCAGAGTACGGCATTAACCACCCGACCTTGCAGCCAGAACTCGAATGCATTACGTACAAAACGAGCCGGTTGATTACTTCGTCATCGAACAGTCGGTAGTTTCCCGAGCCTTTCCGGTGCGGAGGTACAAGGCCGACGCGCTCGTAGTATTGAATGGTCTCGACCGGGATTCCGGTTTCGGATGCAGCTTGTCCAATCTGCAAGCCGTCCATCAGTGTTCACCATTGGCTTTTCCAGATGACCAATGCACGTGCGCTATGCGCCACTGCTCGGCATCCCGATGCATAACGAGCGTCTCGGTGCTGATCACATCGATGGCCCGATCACCCAGCTGCGCGGTCAATCTGGATCGAGTTGCCACCCACGCACGGTCATCTTGAATATCGGAACTTCGAGATAGCGGCTCTCGCTTGGCTTGTTGCAAAAATGCCATGTCACTGGGCATGTGATGACCGGCGTACTCGTCCATTGAACTCTCAACGCCGCCCGATTCAAAGATCAGAACCTGGTCTGCGAGCACCCTGCGCACGGCAACCTCATCGCCATCTGCCAATGCGTCGTAGAACTCGTTTGCCAGTGCTTCGGCGTCATTCCTTGCGAGTGGCTTCGTCGGTTCAGCATGCGAGTGATCATGGTCGGAATGGTCGTCCTTCGGCGTTTCGCGGGTGGGCGGAGGCGACCCATGATCATGCGCATGCCCGTCGTCTGTGTCGCTGTGCGGGTGATCGCCATCGCCATCGGTCGCAGGCGCATCGGCTGCCGAACCATCATCTGAGCTGTCGTCACCCGGACCATGTCGGTGGTCATGCCCGTCGTCGGCATCCAAGACTTTGCCTGCTCTCGTCACCAGCGAACGGTATGTGTTCGCGTCCGCGCCTTTCATAGCTTGCAGGAATCCGACCAACCCCCAAAGCTCTGAAGATTCATGGGTCGGGCCGAATGCCGGCATGCCGGTCATGCGCACGCCGTTGTCGATCACCCAGAACTGCTCTGCGGGCGTGCTGTGATCCGCAATGTCCAGCAGGGCGGGCGGCTGGGGATTCAGCCCAGTGGCTACCGGTGTGTCACCCAAGCCGGGCGGGGTGTGGCAAGTGCTGCACATGGCATCGAAGTTTCGGGCACCAATGAGCACCGAAGCATCGGACGCGTAGTCCGCTGGAACATCCACGTCGCGGGCGCGGCGTTGCACGGATTGGTGATACGTCGTGTGCAGCAACCAGGCAACCGGGCCGACATCACGCTCAGTAGCGGCGACGTTGTACAGGCCGGTCAAGGGCACCGCAAGCGCGATGACGCCCACGCCGATGATTGCAGTTACAGCACCCAGTACAAACCTTTTCATGTCAGTGCCCCCCATGGTTGTGATCATGTCCGTCGGCTTGGCGCTTCCCCTTATCGGCAGACTCCGGATGCGAAGACTCGCAGGCCGCCATCATCGCCATGTGGTCGGCGTGTTGCTGGTGGTTCATGGCGCCCATGTCCATCTGCCGGTGTTGCATGCAATCCTCGCGGCTGGGTGCCGAAGCCTTCGCCGATTGAGCGCGATGTGCGTCGTGCGCCCCGCCGTGTTGGCCTGCAGCAAATACTGGATTTGCCGAGCTGGCGACCAAGAGGGCTACGCAAGTCAGAAACATTTTGGTCATGTTGAGTACCTGGATAGGAAGTAATGAGTTGTGCGCGACATTAGTTGTCACTCTGCTGGTTGGTGAAAATGAGACGGTGGACTTGCCCCAAACTCAGCTGGATTTCGACCAAGTAGCGCTGGCTATCGAGGGCTGGGTCAACGGATCCGACAGCGTGTCGTAACTGATCCTTAGCGGCACCGCTTGCATGCCCGAGGCTGTCCAGGCCTTGAGCTGAGCGCTCGGTAGTTGCACCGGATTATCCCGAAGGTCTCTGGCGTAGACGTGTACGAGCCCGTCTTGCAGCACGAGCTCCACCCGCGTTTGTCCAACCTGCTCAACCAGCCCGCCATGCATGGGTTGGAGTGGGGTCGCCGGCCGGTGAGCGATTGCCGGACCAGTCACAAGAACAAAACACGCCAACACGGCGTGGGGTAGGGCGCGGCTCAAAACCACGCCCGTACTCCTACGACCAGCGCATTCACGGAGGTCGGCGCTCGTTCTTCACGCGCAAAGTCTGCAGTTTCGCCATAGCGTTGCGTCCACTCGAAGCCGATGTACGGCGCAAACTTGCGGCTGATCTCATAGCGCAGACGCAGGCCAGTCTCCGTCGTATTGACGCCGCCACCCACGCCGGCCTCTGGAACAGACTGCACGGCGGCGTTCAACTCGAAGCGAGGCTGCAGGATGACGCGCTGCGTGATCAGCAGTTCGTACTCAGCTTCAATGCGCAGCGACACATCACCGTCATCACTGATGAAGCTGGCGGCATCGACTTCGAAAAAGTACGGTGCCAGGCCCTGCACACCAAATGCGAGAAACGTCCGGTCCGGGTCTGGCCGAAAGTCGTGTCGCACACCGACTTGCAGATCCCAGAACCGGCCGATCATTCTGCCGTAGCCAAGTTGCAGTTCAGCTGACTCCAATGGCTCGCCCTGCGCGCCTTCGCCTTCGGTCTTGAGCCAGCCCTTGTGCACATCGCCGCCGTACCAGCCCTGGGCATCCCAAACGTTGGTGTCTTCAGCGTCCGCGAAGCCGGCCTCCAGTCGATCGATCAGAAACTGGGAGAAACGCGATCGCTTGACAGGCTCAGGCCAGGACGCCGGGGCACCAGTTCTCGGATTCACGCCGTCATCCGATGCGTGCGCGGGGATTGCAGAGATGGCTGCCAGGCAGGTAAGCAGTGTAATTAGGTAACGCATCAGACCACCTCCACGACGCGAAACATGCCCATCTTCATGTGGTACAGCAGATGGCAGTGAAAGGCCCAACGCCCGCGCTCGTTCGCCGTAATTAGCAAAGAGGCTCGCTCCGACGCCTTGACGCTCAGTGTGTGTTTGAGGGGCAGCCGCCCGTCATGGCCGTTCTCCAGCTCCATAAACATCCCGTGCAGGTGTATTGGGTGCTCCATCATGGTGTCGTTGACGAGAATCAGACGTAGCCGCTCGCCGTAGTTGAAGCGAACGGTGCTTTCGACTTCATGAAATCGGTCGCCGTCGAAAGACCACATGTAACGTTCCATGTTGCCGGTGAGATGCAGTTCGATCTCGCGATCGACCGGCCGGGTATCGGCGTTGGGCTGAATGTTTCGCAGGTCGGCGTAGGTCAGCACGCGATGATCGACATCCTCCAAGCCGGTACCGGGCTCACCCAGCCGGTTGCGCTGGACCGTCGCCACGCTGATGTTGCCGGGTCCATGTGTGTCCGGGCCATGTCGCGCGACGACTGGACCAGCCCGCTCCATCCGGCTTTCGATCGGCTGATCCCGGCCATTGGGAATTGATGCCGCCAGCGTCGCAAAGCCGGAAATGGCAGGCGCAGTCTTCATGCCGGCAGAAGGATCCATGCTGTGATCCATGGATGCATGAGCTGACCCCGATGCTGTGTCTTTGCCCTGCATGCCGGACATGCCCTGGTGGTCCATGCCTTTCATCTTGGGCATGTCACCGTGCTGCATTCCCTTCATGCCGCCGTGGCCGCCTCCCATGGACATATCCATGCCCATATCGACCATGGTGCGCATGGGTCGCTCTCTAAGCGGCGGCACTGCTGCCTCCATGCCCAAGCGCGGTGCCAGCGTGCCGCGTGTATAACCGCTGCGATCCATGGACTCGGCCATCACCGTGTAAGCGGCATCCTCTTGCGGTTGGACGATGACATCGAAGGTTTCGGCGACGCCGATCTGGAACTCGTCGGTCTCAACGGGCTGAATGTTTTGTCCGTCAGCCTGGATAACCGTCATGGGCAGCCCCGGGATTCGGACATTGAAATAGCTCATTGCCGAGCCATTGATAAAGCGCAAGCGGACGCGTTCGCCAGGGCGGAATAAACCCGTCCAGTTACCGGCCGGGTGCAGCCCGTTCATCAGGTAGGTGTAGGTCTCGCCGGTGATGTCGGCGATATCTGTTGCCATCATGCGCATACCACCCCAGGCCGCACGGTCTGCGAGGGCGGCGCCTGTGCCCGCCTTGCGTGCGTCACGAATAAAGTCTTCGCTGGTGCGTTGCTGAAAGTTGTAGTAATCGGCCATGCCCTTCAGGTTCGCCAGAACCCGATGCGGATCTTCGAATGTCCAGTCCGACAACATCACCACGTAGTCCCGGTCATAGGCCCAGGGTTCTGGTTCGGCCGGGTGGACGACCATGGGTCCGTAAAGGCCTAACTGCTCCTGCAGGCCCGAGTGGCTGTGGTACCAATATGTGCCGTATTGACGAACATCGAATTCGGCATTGAAAGTGTCGCCCGGTTTGATGCCGGGGAATGTCACGCCGGGAACGCCGTCCATCTCGAACGGCAGCAAGATGCCGTGCCAGTGGATCGAGCTGTCTTCGGCAAGATGGTTGGTGACCCGCAGTGACGCCCGTTGCCCCTCGTAAAGTTCGACCACGGGACCCGGAATTGAGTTGTTCAGGGTCATCGCCTTGGGTCGCTGCCCGGCCAGCTCGAGCCGTTGTTCGCGAATTGCGATGTCCATGAGGGTGTCGGCGGCATGACGACGGTTGGGGGGTGTAACCGTGCCAAGCCCTGGGGCGAATTGCGTTGCGGCGTAGGCGGGCAGCAGGCTGTTGAGTGCGAGCAGGCCGCCAGCACCTAATGCGCCTTGTAGAAATTCACGACGTTGCAACAACGTCGCCGGGGTGTTGGGTTGACTCATGCGTGTATCTCCTGACTGATAACCAATTCCCGGACCGAAAAGCGGTCGGGCTTGGAGCCGCTGCGCCAAACGTCAGCGCGAGCGGTCTCTACACGCCTCGCGAGGCGTGTGTTTCGTCAGGTGATACTGGGTGGGTGAGTCAGTTCATCGGCACGGTCGAGGGGCTTCCCGATCACAGCCGGAATCTTGGCGAATGCGATGATTTGCACTGGAACGGCGGCAATGTCGCCAACCGCAGTCGCCATCACTCCGGTGGTGCACGACGACATGTTGCTGCACGGGGTGCCATCCAAGTGGACGCCGAATAACTTTCCGGCTTCGCTTCCGGAGACCATTTCATCTCCGGCATGCGATCCACAGTGCTCAGCGGTGTGATTGTCGGGTGCAATCTCCATCTCAGCAGAGTGACCGCCAGCGTGCTGTGCGCAACATGCAGCTGCGGCTTGGGCTATCGGCCCAAGCACAAAGCTTACCGTCAAAATGACAATGATCCAGTTGCGCATAGGCCCAGTATGACCTTGTAGTTTGGTCCAGGGTCAAGCGGTAGAACTTGCGCTGCCACAGCGATCACAAGGGCTGGCTCCGTTGCCGCGACAAGCCAACGAGCGAAACGACAAAGCGCTCACGCCGTTCGAGAGCCCCGTGATTTTCGGCGAAATGCGAAGACCAGCATCCACAGTCCGCTAATCACGAACAGCAGCGCTGTGCCGGCTGTGATCAGCAGTAGTGGATGATTGAAGTCGTCGCGGTCGTCATAGTCCATGATGTGCAACATCCAGACAAAGTCGAAGATGCGCCATAAATTGTTGCGGCGGGCTACCACTTCACCGGTTTGCGGCGACACATAAATTCGTGTCCCTAGATCATCGTTGACTGCGATCTGCCACAGGGGCAGCTCACGCCCACGTGTCTCGTAGTGCGGGGTGTCCACCAAGCGCACCACCGCACCTGATGCATCGCCGGCGTAGTCTGCTTGCGCGACAGCTAAGGCTTGCGTGGATTCGATTGGATCCAACCGGGCGCCGGTACGTGCATCTATCAGGTACGAATCATTGCTGGTTTCAACCCGATAAACAGGCTGACCCAGCCAGTGGGTCAGTCGCAAGTCGGTAACGGTCTTGCCAAATCCCGCCAAGAGGTCGCCAGGGGGGCTGACGGGACCCGCGGCGCGCAGGTCTACTGTCGCTGCATTCGCAACTCGATGTGCCCCGCGCACGGCATCGAGGTCGAGAAACGCCATGGTGAATCCGCCGGCCACCCACAGCGTCAATTGGATTGCGATCAGCAGGCCGAGCCATCGATGGACTTGGCGGACACGGCGACGCCAGAGCATCAGTGCTTGTGGGTGTGATCAGGGTTTGACTTACGCGGTGCGCGCGACGACGAGTGGGTGTGAATCACTTTCCATTGGCCGTCCAGGCGCCGGAACAACCAAGTGCCGTAGCCCGTCCTGTCAATCTCGCGCCCGCCATCTCGAATTTTGGCCTGCACACGTACGTCGGTGATCGCCCAGGCGAAGTCTCCCTCAATGTGTGTTTCGATCTTGCTGATATCGAGCTTCAGGTACTCCAGCGCGTCCTTTTCCGGCTCCACGTGGTGCGTCACCAGATCATCGAGTCCTTCGTTCTGGCCACCCGACTCGATGTAACGCGCGCCGGGGAAATCGAGAAAATGGTTCAGGAATGGGGTGCCATCTCCCGATTCCCATCCAGCCTCAATGGCATTGATGATTTGAACCAATGACTGACGGTCATCGGCTGAAGCCGGTGCAGATGCGAAGGCTGCTGCCACGAGTGCCAGCGCAACGGCCGTTGTTTGCTTGATCACATTAACTCTCCATCATCGTTTTCGCGTCCATGGTCAAAACCAGCCGGCGCTGAGCCCAAACTTGATCGGCATCCACAGGCCCATCACGATCATGACCAGGTTCTCCGTCAACGACACAAACCCAAGCGGCACATTCGAATTGCCACCAACGCAGGCGCACTTCAATTCACGCTTGTCGATATACACCGCTTTGACTACAGAGCTAGCGCCGATTGTGCCAATAAATAGTGCAACAGGCGCTGCGATCAATCCTGCCAGGCCTCCCGCTATCATCAGTAGCCCGGCAGCGGCCTCGGCGTAGGGGTAGAAATATCCATAGCCGACTCGGCGTTGCGCCAGGAGATCGTAGTTCAGGAACATCGTCGAGAAACTCTCGACATCCTGAAGCTTTTGCAGCGCCAAGCCGGTCATTGCAAACGCCGCAAAAAGCTCCACCGTTCGCAAGGAAAACAGTTGCGATTCGGCAAACCAGGCGACTGCGATCGCGGAAAGTGCACTCACAGCGAAGATCATCAGGACCGGCGTATATGACTTGTCGTCGCTGTCTTTTTCGAATCCAGTGAATCGAGCCCGCAGATCGTCGTAGCCACCAACGCGTTCGCCGTCTATGAAGGTTTGTGGGGTGGTCTCCACTCCATGCTTGTCCTTGAACGCCTCTGTCTGTTTACGAGTCTCAAGGTGGTTGTCCTGAACTGAATAGCCCTGTCGTTCCAGTAGCCATTTCGATTTAAGCCCGTAAGGACATAGATGGTCCGGCATGACCATTCGGAAGAGGCTGGCTTGTTTGTTTGATGTTGTCGACACGCAGATGACACCCTCGCAATAAATCGATTAAACGCTGTTGGCATTCACAAACTTGAATGAATTACTCGGCCAACGGCGGAGCAGTTGCAGCATGCTAAGTCTTTAGCGTGCTACAGGGTCAAGAGGGCGGAGTCATCGGATCAGGAGCGAATACGTTGTTCTGCAATCCGCAGCGCGCCAGGCGCAATCGACTTCCACAGCTCCAGCACTTGACGGTCCAGCCGCTCCCTCAGAGGGGTTACAGTGAAGAGCGACCCATCTGACGAACAACCGGGCACTCGTCGCGGCTCGGATCGCACTCCGACGCCAAGCGTCTGAGCCGGGACTCCAGCGCCTTTAGCGACTGAATCCTGCTGCGGACCTCATCGGCATGTGCCAGCAACTGGCGCTGCACGGTCTCGCACCGCATCTCTTCGCCTTCAGTGGCGGCGCTCAGCTCGCGAATCTCGTCCAGCGACATGCCGATGTCTCGCCAGGCCCGGATAGTCGCCAGCCGGTCAAGCGTTTCCTGGGAGAAGTAGCGATAGCCATTGTCACCACGCACGGGACTGGGTAGCAGGCCGATTCGCTCGTAATGCCGAATGGACTCTGGAGAGATGCCGCTGCGCCGGGCGGCGTCTCCTATGGTGATCGAGGTGGTTGCTGACATCGTGGTTGCTTGATTGCGAGGGCTTGACCTTGTAACGGTTACAGACTGCATCGTAGCCCGCAGGTTCCCCAGCAAGACTGCGATGCAAGCTCCCACACACCGAAAATCTACATGGCTTACGACAGGCGGATTGGTCGGCGCAATCGCCGCGTCTAGCTGCTGCATTCTGCCGCTGTTGTTCTTTAGCCTGGGGCTGGGCGGTGCATGGCTGGGGCAGTTGAGCGTGCTGGCGCCATACCAGCCGTATTTCCTCGGTGTGACACTGATTTTGCTGGCGCTGGGTCACTACCAGGTCTGGTTCCGGGCACCCAAGGTCTGTGCGTCCGAGGACTGCGCCGAGCGTCAGCCCGGATGGCTGCTCAAATCCATCTTGATGATCGCAACCGCATTGACACTGCTGGCGCTGGCATTCCCATGGCTGGCACCGCTGCTGGACGCATGAAGGCAGTCACGACTCGGAGATCACGATCATGACCAGAACAATTGCTATAGGCGTATTTCTGCTTGCCGCCTTGCTGCCGTTTGGAGCGAATGCAGCAGAGGCTGTCGCCACCTTCGACATCGACAAGATGACCTGTGCGGGCTGTCGATACATCGTCAAACAGTCCATGAATAGCGTCGAGGGCGTGCAGGACGTGGAGGTGTCTTACAGGCAGCGCCAAGCCATCGTGACGTATGACGATGCGCTCACCGATCCGCAGGCCATCGCCGCTGCAAGCGCGGCGAACGGCTATCCCGCAACACCTGTGGAAGATGATCAATGACTGACGCGACATCAGAAACACTGCACATCGCCATCATTGGTAGCGGCTCAGGCGCCTTTGCGTGTGCCATCCGTGCTGCCGAACTGGGTGCACGGGTGACGATGGTCGAACGCGGTGAAGTCATCGGCGGCACCTGCGTCAACGTGGGCTGCGTACCGTCCAAGATCATGATTCGCACTGCGCAGCTTGCGCACGACAGACGCCACGTGCCGTTCGAGGGACTGAACACGGCCGAGGCCGACATTGACCCGCTGCGATTGATGCAGCAACGCGAGCGACGCGTGGCCGAACTGCGTCAGAGCAAGTACCAGCGCATCATCGATGAGCAAGACGCCATCACCTTGCTTCGCGGAGAAGCCTGGTTTGATGGACCAAAATCGCTCACTGTGCGAACGGACCACGGTGATCAACACATTGCGCCTGACCGGATTCTGATTGCCAGTGGCGCGTCCCCGGCCATTCCGAGCATCAAGGGCCTGCCGGGCACGCCGTTCTGGACCTCGACGCAGGCCATGCGCAGCGGCGAGTGCCCACCGCGACTGATCGTGATTGGTGGCTCCGTGGTCGCTGTCGAGCAGGCCCAGGCGTTTGCCCGCCTGGGCAGCCAGGTGACCATGCTGGTACGCAGCCGCTTGTTGTCCTCCGAAGACCCGGCGCTGGGCGACGGATTATGTGCGTACTTGCGCGGCGAAGGCATCGACGTGTGCCTGGATACCACGGCATCTTCGATTGCGCATGACGGCGCATTGTTTACCGTCAATGTCGGTGATGAGGCCTTGGTCGCGGAGCGTTTACTGATCGCAACGGGGCGGCGGCCCAACACAGAAGTATTGCGCCTGGGCGCGGCCGGAGTGGAAAGCGACCGCACCGGCGCGATTCTGGTCGATGAACGCCTGCGAACTTCAGCACCGGACATCTACGCCACGGGTGATTGCACCACGCTGCCGCAGTTCGTCTATGTGGCAGCCGCCGGCGGCACGCGCGCGGCAGACGCCATGCACGGCATTGCATCCACACTCGATCTGTCGGCGATGCCGGCGGTGATCTTCACCGACCCGCAGGTGGCCACGGTGGGTTTGAGCGAAACCCAGGCCGAGCAGCAAGGCCTTGAGGTGGATTCCCGCAGGCTTGAAATGGATCAGGTGCCACGGGCACTGGCCAACTTTGATGAGCGCGGTTTCATCAAGCTGGTGATCGACGCTGAATCCCGCGTGCTGATCGGGGCGCAGATACTGGCACCGGAGGCGGGCGAGATCATTCAGATCGCGGCCTTGGCGATCAGCCAGCGGCTGACCGTGGAACAGCTCGCCGGGATGTTGTTTCCTTATCTCGTGTACGCCGAGGCCATCAAGCTGTGCGCGCAGACGTTTCAGCGTGATGTATCGCAATTGTCGTGTTGCGCGGGATGACACAGCCCACCAGTTGCGATCAAATCTCTGTCTGATCTGTGCCATTGGGTACGGCCCAGTTAGCACGGACGAAATTAGTAGCGGGTAGAACGGCCGCTTTGGGCTGATTGCCGACCTTCAGAAACCAGTCCCATGAACCGCCCCGGGAATCCCGGAGGCTCATAGGTTTGAGTCAGGCGGCCATCGCCTGACCCTCAATCTGTGAATAGTAAGCCGCTTCGCGCTCGATCGGCGGGACATTGCCGATCGATTCCATGATGCGGCGGTTGTTGAACCAGTCG